>NZ_JBNBPO030000033.1:0-35867 GCF_051280635.3 Nocardioides proteolyticus
GGGCGTTAGCGTGGGACACGAAGGCCTCCGGTTGTGAGATGCGAATGCTTGGTCGCTTCACACCTCACCCGGAGGTCTTCGTCATCGTCCAGCAGGCACGCCGTACCTAACGTCCGTGGTGAGTACAGCTAGCGTCCGGGCCGCTCGAGGCGGACGGCACCGGGGCCGAAGCGCTCCAGCTCGTCGCCGGGGTTGACCAGGGCACAGGCCTTGAGGGACAGGCAGCCGCAGCCGATGCAGCCGGTCAGGTCGTCGCGGAGCGCCTGGAGCTGGGCGATCCGCTCGTCCAGCTTCGACTGCCAGCGGCGCGAGAGCCGCTCCCAGTCGGCCTTGGTCGGCGTCCTGCCCTCGGGCAGGGTGGCGAGCGCCTCGCGGATCTCGGCGAGGGCGATGCCGACGCGCTGGGAGATCCGGATGAAGGCGATCCTCCGGAGGACGTCACGGTGGTAGCGGCGCTGGTTGCCTGCGGTGCGGATGCTGGTGATCAGGCCCTCCCGCTCGTAGAAGTGCAGGGCCGACACGGTGACGCCGGCCCGTCGGGCGACGTCGCCAGGGGTGAGGTCGTGGCTGCGCAGCGCGCGGTTCAGGTCCGTCATTGACCTGAACCGTACTTCAGGTTGTTCGCTAGGGCCATGAGAGCGATCCGACACCACCGCTTCGGCGGCCCCGACGTCCTCGTGCTCGAGGACCTGCCCGATCCCGAGCCCGCTCGCGGACAGCTGCGCGTCGCGGTGCAGGCGGCGGGCGTGCACCTGCTCGACACGTCCATCCGCGCCGGGGAGTCCTTCGGTGCTGGCCCGCGCCCGGAGCTCCCCACGGTGCCGGGGCGGGAGGTCTCGGGGGTGGTGGACGGGGTGGGCGACGGCGTCGACGGGTCCTGGCTCGGTCGCACCGTCGTCGCGCACCTGGGGATGGCCGGCGGGGGCTACGCCGAGCGGGCCGTGGTCGACGCCGGTCGCGTCTACGAGGTCCCCGCCGGGCTGTCCCCGCACGCGGCCGTGGCCGCGATCGGCACCGGACGCACCGCCGCGGCCATCCTCGACCTGGCGCGGATCGGTGCCGGCGACGTCGTCGCGGTGACCTCGGCCGCGGGCGGGCTCGGCACGCTGCTGGTGCAGGGCGTCCGCAACGCCGGCGCCGTGGCGCTCGGCCTGGCGGGCGGGGCGGACAAGGTGGTGCTGGTCCGCGAGCTCGGCGCCCACGTCGGCATCGACTACCTCGCCGCCGACTGGACCCGACAGCTCGGTGCGACCGATCCGCTCACCGTCGTACTGGACGGTGTCGGAGGTGCGGTGGGCCGGGCGCTCTACGAGCGGCTCGCCCCCGGTGGCCGGCTGGTCCGCTTCGGGTGGTCGTCGGGCGAGCAGAACGATTACGACGACCCGGCGCGTCCGGTGGTCGAAGTGCTCGGCCCGCCGATCCTGAGCCGGCTCGCGGAGTTCGAGCGCAAGGCGCTCGATGCGGCGGCCGACGGGTCGCGCGTGCCCCACGTCGGCTCGGTGTTCCCGCTCGCGGCCGCCGCCGAGGCGCACCGCGCACTGGAGGCCCGCCGGTCGGTGGGCAAGGTGGTCCTGGTCGTCGACTGACCGGGTGCGCCGGCTCTCCGCCGCGCCCTGCTGTCCGCCAGGCGCCGTCCGCGTCGGGCCGCGCCGGCGCCGCCGATAGGCTGGGCCGGTGAACAGTCCACTCAAGGTCGCCGTGCTCGGCTGCGGGTCCGTCGGGTCGCAGGTGGTGCGGCTCCTCGGTGAGCAGGCCGACGACCTCGCGGCGCGCGTCGGCGCGCGCGTGGAGCTCGCCGGCGTCGCCGTACGACGCCTGGACGCGCCGCGTGACGTCGACGTGCCCGGCGAGCTGCTCACCACCGACGCGGCCGGCCTCGTCGCCCGCGACGACGTCGACCTGGTGATCGAGGTGATCGGCGGCATCGAGCCCGCCAGGTCCCTGATCCTCGCCGCGCTGGAGAACGGCGCCTCCGTGGTGACGGCCAACAAGGCGCTGCTGGCCGAAGACGGCCCCACGCTGTTCGAGGCCGCCGAGAAGGCAGGTCGCGACCTCTACTACGAGGCCGCCGTCGCCGGCGCGATCCCGATCCTGCGCCCGTTGCGCGAGTCGCTGGCCGGTGACCGGGTCACCCGCGTCCTGGGGATCGTCAACGGGACGACGAACTTCATCCTGGACAAGATGGACACCTCCGGCGCCGGCTTCGCCGACGCGCTCGAGGAGGCCCAGGCGCTCGGCTACGCGGAGGCCGACCCGACCGCCGACGTGGAGGGCTTCGACGCGGCGGCGAAGGCCGCGATCCTGGCGAGCCTCGCCTTCCACTCCCGGGTGACGGCCGCCGACGTGCACCGCGAGGGGATCACGGAGATCACCGCCGGCGACGTCCGGTCGGCCCGCGAGATGGGCTCGGTGGTCAAGCTCCTCGCCATCGCCGAGCTGCGCGACGACGTCGCGGGGGAGACCGACGGGGCGGTCAGCGTGCGGGTGCACCCGGCGATGATCCCGAGGTCGCACCCGCTCGCGAGCGTGCGCGAGGCCTACAACGCGGTCTTCGTCGAGTCCGAGGCCGCCGGTCAGCTCATGTTCTACGGGCCCGGCGCCGGCGGCTCGCCGACCGCGAGCGCGGTCCTCGGTGACCTGGTGACGGTGGCGCGCAACCACCGACAGGGCACCCGCGGCGTCGGCGAGTCCGCCTACGCGGACCGCGCCGTCCTGCCGATGGGGGAGACGATGACCCGCTACCACGTGGCGATCGACGTCGACGACCGCGCCGGCGTGCTGGCCGCCGTGGCCCAGGCGTTCGCGGAGCACGGCGTCTCCATCCAGACCGTGCGCCAGGAGGGCCGCGGCGACGACGCCCAGCTCGTGGTGGTCTCGCACGAGGCGACCGACGCCGCACTGAGCGCGACGGTCGAGCGGCTGCGCGACATGGACATCGTCCGCGAGGTCACCTCGGTGATGCGCGTCGAGGGGACCGACGAGTGAACGGCGGAAGTGGCGTGGGCAGCAGCGGGGCCGCGACCGGCCGGCAGTGGCGCGGGGTCATCGAGGAGTACCGCGAGCTCCTCGACATCCCGGAGGACACCCCGGCGGTGACCCTGCGTGAGGGCGGGACCCCGCTCGTGCACTCGGAGTGGCTGTCCGCGCTGACCGGCGCCGACGTGTGGCTCAAGGTCGAGGGCAGCAACCCGACCGGCTCCTTCAAGGACCGCGGCATGACCACCGCGATCTCGGTCGCGGTCGGCGACGGCGCGAAGGCCGTGGTCTGCGCGTCCACCGGGAACACGTCGGCCTCGATGGCGGCGTACGCCGCCAAGGCAGGGCTCACGCCGGTCGTGCTCGTGCCCGAGGGCAAGATCGCGGCGGGCAAGATGGCTCAGGCCGTGCTGCACGGCTCCCGCGTCATCCAGGTCCGCGGCAACTTCGACGACTGCCTGCGGATGGCCCGGGAGATGGCGTGGCACTACCCCGTCGCCCTGGTCAACTCCGTCAACCCGGCTCGGCTCGAGGGTCAGAAGACGGCGGCCTTCGAGATCTGCGACTTCCTGGGCGACGCTCCGGACTACCACCTGCTGCCTGTCGGCAACGCCGGCAACATCTCCGCCTACTGGCTCGGCTACACGCAGTACGCCGCCCTCGGCCGGTCCACCCGGCGGCCCGTCATGCGGGGCTTCCAGGCGGAGGGCGCGGCGCCCCTGGTGACGGGTGAGCCGTTCCCGGACCCCGAGACCGCCGCGACGGCGATCCGGATCGGCAATCCGGCGTCGTGGAAGCTGGCCGAGGCCGCTCGCGACGAGTCGGGCGGCCGGTTCGCGGCGGTCTCCGACGCCCAGATCCTGGCGGCCCAGAAGGCCCTCGCCGCCCAGGACGGCGTCTTCGTCGAGCCGGCCTCGGCCGCCGGTGTCGCCGGCCTCCTCGCCGAGCTGGGCGCCGGCGAGTCCTACCAGGGCAAGGTCGTCGCGCTGACCGTGACCGGTCACGGGCTCAAGGACATCGCCACCGCCCTCGACGGCCTCACCCTGCCCGACGTCGTCGTGGACGCCGAGGTCGACGCCGCGGCGCGCGCCGCCGGCCTCTGATCGGACGTCGTGCCGATGACGTTCGTCGACGGTCCGGTGCGGGTGACGGTGCCCGCGACCGCCGCCAACCTCGGCCCCGGCTTCGACGCACTGGGGCTGGCCGTGGAGCTGCGTGACGTGCTGGAGGCGGAGGTCGTCCCGAGCGGGCTCGAGATCGAGGTCTCCGGCCATGGAGCCGACGAGGTGCCCCGCGACGACCGGCATCTCGTCGTCCGCGCGATGCGGGCGGCCTTCGAGCGGCTCGGGACCGAGCCGCCCGGCCTCCGCCTCAGCTGCACGAACGTCATCCCGCACGCCCGGGGCCTCGGCTCGTCGTCGGCGGCGATCGTGGCAGGCGTGTGGCTGGCCCGCGAGCTGCTCGCCGGCGGTCGGCTGCTCCTCGACGACGCCGCGCTGCTCGACCTCGCCGCGCGGCTCGAGGGACACCCCGACAACGTCGCGCCGGCGCTGCTCGGCGGCTTCGTCATCGCCGGTCAGGACGGGGACGGCTCGTTCTTCGCCGTGCCCGGCTCGGTGGACCCGCGGGTGGGGGCGGTGGTGTTCGTGCCGCCGACGCCGGTCTCCACCGACGCCGCTCGGGAGCTGCTGCCCGCCGAGGTGCCGCATGCGGACGCGGCCGCCAACGCCGGCCGGGCGGCCCTGCTCGTCGCGGCCCTCGCGGCACGCCCCGAGGAGCTGCTCCGGGCCACCGAGGACCGGCTGCACCAGGAGTACCGCCGCCCGGTGATGCCCCAGAGCCTGGCCCTGGTGGAGGACCTGCGTGCCGACGGGGTCCCTGCGGTGGTCTCCGGCGCGGGCCCCACGGTGCTCGCCTTCGCCGACGGCCCGGGCACCGCCACGGCCGACGCTCTCGTGGCGCGGTGTCCCGAGGGGTGGCACGCGCAGGCCCTGCGCATCAGCGACCGGGGCGCCGCTCCGGCGGAAGACCGCTGACGCTCCGGAGGCTGGTGGTACATTGGCGGGGCGCCACAGATCTCGGCGCCCCGGGCTCCTCCGCGAGCCCGTCTCCTCCGGCCCGGCCGACACCGAGCGACGGTCAGGTTCCACCACGATCCGCGTCGACGACGCCGTTCCGGCCCGGGAGAGCAGCCAGTCCAGCTTGCCGTTCCGCCGGTGTGATCCGGGTCCGGAACGAGCGTGATACGTGGGAAGGACTCACGTGACAGAGACCCTCGACTCCGCCGCGCCCGCCGACCAGGGCGGTGCTCCCCGCGACGACGGAGGGGCCGCCGGCGACAAGGGCGGGACCCCCAAGAAGCGCGGCGGTGGCCTCAACTCGATGCTGCTCGCCGACCTCAAGGCGATGGCGAGCGGCATGGGCATCGCCGGTGCCGGCAGCATGAAGAAGGCGCAGCTGGTCGACGCCATCAAGGCGGCCCAGGCCGGGCAGCACTCGGGTTCCGGGGAGAGCCGCGACGGCGACCGGCGGGCCGAGCAGGGCGACCCCGCCCCCCAGAGCCGGCCCGACGGGCGGGAGAGCCAGACCGGTCGCCGCAAGCAGGACCAGGCGAAGCAGGAGCGGCCGCCGGCCGACGAGGCGAAGGGCGAGCAGCCGACGGGCGAGCAGCCGAGGGGCGGCCAGCCGCGGGGTGAGCGGTCCAGGCCGGACCGCCAGGCCTCGGCTGACCGGGCTGACCGGGCTGACCAGGCTGACCAGGCTGACCAGGCCGACCAGGCTGAGAAGCCGGGGCAGCCCGACAAGCCCGACAGGCAGAGCCAGCAGGCCAAGCAGAGCCAGCAGGTCAAGCAGAGCCAGCAGGGCCAGCAACAGCAGCAACAGCAGGGCCAGCAGAGCAAGCGCGGCCAGCAGGACAAGCAGGACCAGCCCGCCCAGCGGGACCAGCAGGACCAAAGCGATGACGCGGACGGGGAGGGCGGCAGCCGCCGCAACCGCCGGCGCCGCGGACGCGACCGCGACCGGACCCCGCGTGGCACCCGCGAGCCGGACACCGAGGTGCGCGAGGACGACGTGCTGGTGCCGGCCGCAGGCATCCTCGACGTGCTCGACAACTACGCCTTCGTGCGGACCAGCGGCTACCTCGCCGGTCCCGACGACGTCTACCTCTCCCTCTCCCTGGTGCGGAAATACGGCCTGCGCCGCGGTGACGCGATCACCGGCCAGGTCCGCCAGCCGCGCGAGGGCGAGCGCCGTGAGAAGTTCAACCCGATGGTGCGCATCGACACCGTCAACGGCGTCGACCCCGAACATGCGAGGAACCGCGTCGACTTCGAGAAGCTGACGCCGCTGTATCCCGGCGAGCGGCTGCGGATGGAGACGACGCCCGAGAACCTCACCGGTCGGGTGATCGACATCGCCGCGCCCATCGGCAAGGGGCAGCGGGGTCTCATCGTCTCCCCGGCGAAGGCGGGCAAGACGATGATCCTGCAGTCGATCGCGAGCTCGATCACGACGAACAACCCGGAGTGCCACCTGATGGTCGTGCTCGTCGACGAGCGTCCGGAGGAGGTCACGGACTTCGAGCGCTCCATCAAGGGGGAGGTGATCGCCAGCACGTTCGACCGCCCGCCGGCGGACCACACCACGGTCGCCGAGCTCGCGATCGAGCGCGCCAAGCGGCTGGTCGAGCTGGGGCACGACGTGGTGGTGCTGCTCGACGGCATCACCCGGCTGGGCCGGGCCTACAACCTCGCCACGCCCGCGAGCGGCCGCATCCTCTCGGGTGGCGTCGACTCGGCTGCGCTGCACCCGCCGAAGAGGTTCTTCGGTGCAGCGCGCAACATCGAGAACGGCGGCTCGCTGACCATCCTGGCCACGGCCGTGGTCGAGTCGGGCTCGAAGACCGACGAGGTGATCCTCGAGGAGTTCACGGGCGCCGGCAACATGGAGGTCCGGCTCCGCGGCGAGCTGGCCGAGAAGCGGCTGTTCCCCGCCATCGACGCCGTCGCCTCGGGCACCCGGCGCGAGGAGCTCCTGCTCGCCAAGGAGGAGGTCGAGATCACATGGAGGCTGCGGCGCGCGCTCGCCGGCCGCGAGCCGCAGGCGGCGCTCGAGCTGCTGCTGGAGCGGCTCCGAGCCTCGCAGACCAACCACCAGTTCCTGCTCCAGGTGCAGAGGTCCGGGCTCGAGGCCGACTGAGCGGGAATCAGCGCCCTCTCCCCGCCGTTGGGGGAGGGCCGTTCAGGATTCGGTGCCGAGTCGCCGGGTCCGTAGAATGGATCGGTCGGTCCCGGTTCACGCCCCACGTCCGTGCGGCGACCCGGGACATGTTGAGAGGACACCCATGAAGAAGGACATCCACCCGGACTACGTCGTGACCGAGGTGACCTGCACCTGCGGCAACACCTTCACGACCCGCAGCACCGCGACCTCCGGCAGCATCCACGCCGACGTGTGCTCGCAGTGCCACCCGTTCTACACCGGCAAGCAGAAGATCCTCGACACCGGCGGCCGTGTGGCCCGCTTCGAGGCCCGCTACGCCAAGGCCGGCAAGAAGTAGCCGCCTGACCGCGCCGGTCGCCCCGCCTCCGGGTGGTGCGACCGGCGTTCGTCATTTCCACCGGTCGTCGCAGCGAAGGGTTCCGCCATGTTCGAAGCCGTCGAGGGCATGCTCGCCGAGCACGCCGAGCTGGAGACACGGCTCGCGCTCCCCGAGACCCACGCCGACGCTCGCCTGGCCCGCACCCTCAACCGGCGCTACGCGGAGCTCAACGCCATCATCGGCACCTGGCGGGAGTGGCAGCGGCACGGCGAGGACGCGCAGGCGGCGCGCGAGCTGGCCGCCGACGACCCGTCGTTCGCGGGTGAGGTCGACGCCCTGCTCGTGGAGCGGGAGGAGGCGGCCGAGCGGCTGCGCCGGCTGCTGGTGCCGCGCGACCCCGCGGACGACAAGGATGCCATCGTGGAGGTGAAGTCCGGGGAGGGCGGCGAGGAGAGCGCGCTGTTCGCCGGCGACCTGTTCCGGATGTACGCCCGCTACGCCGAGCGTCGGGGATGGAAGACCGAGGTCCTCGACGCCACGGAGTCCGACCTCGGCGGCTACAAGTCCGTCACGGTGGCCGTCAAGGCGACCGGCACCCCGGAGCCCGGCGGGGCGCCGTACGGCCTGCTGAAGTTCGAGGGCGGGGTGCACCGGGTGCAGCGGGTGCCGGTCACCGAGTCGCAGGGCCGCATCCACACGTCCGCGGCCGGCGTGCTGGTGATGCCGGAGGCCGAGCAGGTCGACGTCGAGATCAACGACAACGACCTGCGGATCGACGTCTTCCGGTCCTCGGGACCGGGTGGGCAGAGCGTCAACACCACCGACTCCGCCGTGCGGATCACCCACCTGCCGACCGGGATCGTGGTGAGCTGCCAGAACGAGAAGTCGCAGCTGCAGAACAAGGAGCAGGCGCTCCGCATCCTGCGGGCGCGGCTGCTGCAGGCGGCACAGGACGCCGCGGACGCCGAGGCGAGCGACGCGCGACGCAGCCAGGTCCGCACCGTCGACCGGTCGGAGCGGATCCGCACCTACAACTTCCCGGAGAACCGGATCTCCGACCACCGCACCGGCTACAAGGCCTACAACCTCGACCAGGTCCTCGACGGTGACCTGCAGCCGCTGCTCGACTCGTGCGTGGACGCCGACATGGCCGCGCGGCTCGCCGCCCTGGAGGACGCGTAGTGCCGCTGGCGCGGGCGTTGCTGGCGACCGGCGCCGAGCGCCTGCGCGCCGCGGGCGTCGCCAGCCCCGAGCACGACGCCGCTGAGCTGCTGGCCCACGTCCTGGGCACCCGCCGCTCCCAGCTGCCTCTCGTGGAGGAGGTGGCGGTCGACCGCGCGAGGGACTACGACGGCCTGGTCGCCCGTCGCGCCGCCCGCGAGCCGCTCCAGCACCTGCTCGGCAGGGCGTGGTTCCGGCACGTGGCCGTCGAGGTGGGCGCCGGCGTGTTCGTGCCGCGTCCGGAGACCGAGCTGCTCGCGGGCTGGGCCATCGAGCAGGCCGGCACGGTCGCCGGCGGCCGGGCACCCGTCGTGGTCGACCTGTGCACCGGCTCCGGCGTGATCGCGCGGAGCCTCGTCGACGAGGTGCCTCACGCCCGCGTCCTCGCCGTGGAGCTGGACCCGCGGGCGCACGGCTGGGCCGAGCGCAACCTGGCGGGCACCTCCGTCGATCTGCGGCTCGGCGACCTCGCCACCGCGTTCGACGACCTCCTCGGGCAGGTCGACGTCGTCGTGTCGAACCCGCCCTACGTGCCGCTCGAGGCCTGGGAGTCGGTCGCCGTCGAGGCGCGCGACCACGACCCGCACCTCGCGCTGTTCTCCGGCGACGACGGGCTGGACGCGATCCGGGCGATCGAGCGCCGGGCCGCCGTGCTGCTCCGGCCCGGCGGGGTCGTCGGCGTCGAGCACGCCGACGTGCAGGGGGAGTCGGCTCCCGGTGTGTTCAGCGGCAGCGGCCGCTGGGAGGAGGTCCGCGACCACCGCGACCTGGCCGGGCGGCCGCGCTACCTCACGGCACGCCGCCCTCGCTGAGCCGCCGGACCGATGGAAGGATGCATGACGTGAGTGCCGAGCTGTTCCCCACCGAGTCCGACGAGCAGCGCGAGGCCGCGCTCGACGCCGCCAGCAGCGCCGTACGACGCGGCCGCCTGGTCGTCCTCCCGACGGACACGGTCTACGGCGTGGGCGCCGACGCGTTCGACCCCGAGGCCGTCTCGCGGCTGCTCGCCGCCAAGGGCCGCGGCCGGGAGATGCCGCCGCCGGTCCTGGTCAGCTCGGCGAGCACGCTCGACGCTCTCGCCACCCAGGTGCCGGCCTACGTCACCGTGCTGGTGCAGCGGTTCTGGCCGGGAGCGCTCACCATCGTCTGCCACCAGCAGCCGTCGCTGCAGTGGGACCTGGGGGAGACGCGCGGCACGGTGGCGGTCCGGATGCCCGACCACGACCTCGCGCGGGCGCTGCTCGACCGCACCGGTCCGCTCGCGGTCAGCTCCGCCAACCTGACCGGCATGCCCGCCGCGCTGGACGCCGGTGAGGCGATGGACATGCTGGGCGAGTCGGTGGCCGTGGTGGTCGACGACGGTCCCGCGCCGGGCGGGGTGGCCTCGACGATCCTCGACACGACCGGCCCCCGGCCGCGCCTGCTCCGGCTGGGCGCCGTCTCCGTGGAGGAGATCGACGCCGCGCTCGCCGAGCTCGACACGACCGTCGACACGACCGGCGGCACGACCGGCGACGCGACCGACGAGGTCGCCGGCACCGCGAGCGCCGACTCGGAGGCAGACCCGCGCGATGCGTGAGTACGTCGTCGTCTTCCTGGTCGCGGCCGTCGTCACCTACCTGCTGACGGTGGTCGCCCGGGAGATCGCGGTCCGCACCGGGGCCGTCGCCAAGGTCCGTGACCGCGACGTCCACGCCGAGCCGATCCCGTACCTGGGCGGGCTCGCCATGATGGGCGGTCTGCTCGCGGCGTTCCTGATCGCGCGCGAGCTCCCGTTCCTCAGCACGGCGAGCCCGTTCGTCTTCGAGGACGCCCTCTCGGTCCTGGTCGCCGGTGCCCTGGTCTGCGCGGTCGGGGTGATCGACGACATCTTCGACCTCGACGCGCTCACCAAGTTCGGCGGCCAGGTGCTGGCGGTCGGCGTGCTGGTCTACTCCGGCATCCAGTTCCGCTACTTCTACCAGCCCGACGGCTCCCAGTTCGTCCTCGACACCGCCCAGGGCGCGCTGCTGACCGCGCTGGTGGTCGTGGCCACCGTCAACGCGGTGAACTTCATCGACGGCCTCGACGGGCTCGCGGCCGGTGTGATCGGCATCAGCGCGGCCGCCTTCTTCCTCTTCTGCTACTCGCTGGCGTTCCTCAACGAGGTGACCCTGGCGACGACCGGCGCCCTGCTGTCGGCCGCCCTGGCGGGCGCCTGCGCCGGCTTCCTCGTGCACAACTTCCACCCCGCCCGGCTGTTCATGGGGGACAGCGGGTCGATGCTGATCGGCCTGGTCCTGTCGGCCACCGCGATCACCGTGACGACCCAGTTCGCCCCCGGTGACCTCGCCCAGGGCGCCGACGGTGCGCGCGCCAGCCTGATGCCGGTGCTGCTGCCGGTGGCCCTGCCGATCCTGATCCTGATCGTGCCGCTCGGCGACCTGGTCCTCGCCGTCGTACGACGCACCCGCGCAGGTCGCTCGCCGTTCGCGCCCGACAAGCAGCACCTGCACCACCGGCTGCTGGAGATCGGTCACTCGCACCGGCGGGCGGTGATCATCATGTGGCTGTGGGCGGGGCTGATCGCCTTCGGCGTCGTGGTCGCGAGCCTGTTCACCGGTCCGCCGGTGTGGATCGGCCTCGGCGTCGGGCTGGCCGTCACCGTCGCCCTCACCTTCGCGCTCCCGCTGGTCCATGACCCGGACCTGCCGGCCAGCGAGGAGGAGGAAGGCTCGGCGGTGGACGACGAGGAGGAGCCCGCGGGACCGGGGGACGGCGAGGAGGAGGTCGAGGGCCGGCCGGGCGACGGCCGCTCGGGCGGGTCACCCGATTCGGCGCCCGCCACGACCTTGTGATAACTTTCACGAAGTCCCGGAGAGCTCCCTCCGGACCGCCAGGACCAGCGACGAGAAACGGCCGCCGATGAAGACGACCGAAGCCCGCAGACCCGCCGCGGTGACGCGTGCGGCGACGGCCGCCCTGGCGGTCGGGCTGGTCGTGGCGGCGCTCGGCCTCCTCGCCGACGGCGCTCCGGCGGCGTGGGGAGCGTTGATCGGGACGGCCCTGTCCGTCGGCGTGTTCGCGTTCGGAGCGCTCGCGGTCGACGCGGTGGCGCGTCTGCTGCCGGCCGCCTCGCTGCTCTTCGCCATGGTGACCTACACCTTCCAGGTGGTGGTGATGGCGCTCGCCTTCGTGGCGCTCAGCCGCTCCGGACTCCTCGACGCGGAAGTGAGCCGAGAATGGCTCGGTGGCGCGATCATCGCGGGCACCCTGGTGTGGACCGCGGTGCACCTCCGGCTGTCCACGACGGCCCGGATCCCGGCCTTCGAGACGGCCGACGACCCGACCGGGAAGCAGTCCGCTGACAGGGCTGCGGAGCCGGCGGCGACCACCCCCGAGGGCGGTGCGCGATGAGCATGGCCGGCTGCTATTGTCCGGGGCGCAATGAGTCAGCCCGAGGAGAAGTCGAAGGGCGACCCGTGGCACGCCTTCGGCTACATCGTGGCGGGGGTGTTGTTCTACGGTTTGCTGGGCTGGCTCGCGGACCGATGGCTCGGCACCCGTTACCTGGTGGCCGTCGGCATCCTGATCGGCGCAGCGTTGGGGATCTACATGACCTTCAGCCGGTTCCGGGCAGACCACAGCGACCAGTCCACGCACGACCCGAAGCAGGACACGTAGAGGAGACCTGGTGATCACCGCAGCCAGCGCCACCGCCGCAGCCGAGGGGGAGGGCTTCCACGCCCCGGGCCCGGGCATCTTCGACCTGCCCCCGGTCTTCGAGATCGCCGGGTTCGGCGTCACCAAGCCCATGCTCCAGCTGGTCATCGCGGCCCTGCTCGTCTTCGGCCTGCTGTACGCCGCGTCCCGCAGCCGCAGCCTGGTGCCGGGCCGGCTCCAGTTCGCCGGCGAGGGCGCCTACGGCTTCGTCCGCAACGGCGTCGCCCGCGACATCATCGGCAGCCACGACTTCCAGAGATTCGTGCCCTACCTGGTGGCGCTGTTCTTCTTCATCCTGGTGAACAACCTGTTCGCCAGCATCCCGTTCTTCCAGTTCCCGACCTTCAGCCGGGCCGGCATGGCCTACGCCCTGGCCGCCCTGTCGTGGATCATCTACAACGCCGTCGGCATCTGGAAGCACGGCCTGATCGGCTACCTCAAGCTCCAGAGCGTGCCGTCCGGCGTGAGCCCGTTCATGTACCCGCTGCTCGTGCCGCTGGAGTTCTTCTCCAACATCCTGGTCCGTCCGGTCACGCTGGCGCTGCGACTCTTCGCCAACATGTTCGCCGGCCACATCCTGCTGGTCCTCTTCGCCACCGGCGGCCTCTACCTCATCGCCGAGTACGGCGGTGCGATCGGCATCCTCGCGGGCGGTGCCTCGTGGATCCTGGCGATCCTCGTCAGCTTCCTCGAGCTCCTGGTCCAGGCCCTGCAGGCCTACGTGTTCGTCCTGCTCAACGCGATGTACATCCAGGGCGCGCTGGCGGACGAGCACTGATCCACAGCACGACGCACGACCACCACCAACCCACAGTTCTCGCACGAGAAAACAACCCGAAAGGAAAGTAGCCATGGGTGGCTCTCTCAACATGATCGGTTACGGCCTGGCCGCCATCGGCCCGGGTATCGGCATCGGTCTCATCTTCGCCGCGTACATCAACGGCGTCGCCCGCCAGCCCGAGGCGCAGGGCCGCCTGCAGTCGATCGCGATCCTCGGGTTCGCGCTCGCCGAGGCGCTCGCCATCATCGGCATCGCGCTCGCGTTCGTCCTCACGGGCTCCAGCACTGAGTGACGCTCGTCCCCGACGACGTCTCCAGCGCATCGACCACCAAGCTCGACCCAGATAGGTCAGGTCCATGAAATCACTGGTGATCCTCGCCGCCGCCGAGGGGGAGGAGCACAACCCCCTCGTCCCGCTCTGGGAGGAGGTGGCGATCTCCCTCGTGGTGTTCGGCATCCTCTTCTTCGCCGTGCGGAAGTTCGTGGTCCCGAACTTCGAGAAGACGTTCGCGGAGCGGACGCAGGCGATCGAGGGTGGCATCGCCGCGGCCGCGACCAAGCAGGCCGAGGCCGACGCCAAGCTGGCCGAGCTGGAGCAGCAGCTCGCCGACGCCCGGCACGAGGCCGCCCGCATCCGCGAGGAGGCCCGCGAGCAGGGTGCCGCGATCGTGGCCGAGATGCGGGAGCAGGCTCAGGCCGAGTCCTCCCGGATCGTCGAGCACGGCAAGGCGCAGATCGAGGCCGAGCGCCAGCAGGCGGTCACCTCGCTGCGCGCCGAGGTCGGCGCGCTCGCGACCGGCCTCGCCGGCCGGATCGTCGGCGAGTCGCTCGAGGACGACGCGCGCCAGTCGCGCGTCATCGAGCGGTTCCTCGCCGAGCTGGAGTCCGGGGAGCCCGTCGCCGCCGACCCGCGCGCCGAGGAAGGCAACGTCTGATGGTGTCCTTCCGGGGAGCCTCCGCGGAGGCCGCGGCCGCCCTCACCGACCAGGTCGGTGGGATGGCCGAGGCGTCGGCCGGCAAGGTCGCCGAGGACCTCTTCGCCGTGGCGCAGAGCGTCCGGGCGGAGGGTGCGCTGCGCCGCTACGCCACCGACCAGTCGGTGCCGGCCGAGGCCCGCACCGGCGTGGTCTCGCAGGTCTTCGGCGGCAAGGTCGACCCGGCCACCCTGGACCTCCTCACCGGTGCCGCACGGCGCCGCTGGACCCGCACCCGCGACTTCGCCGACGCCCTGGAGCACCTGGGCGTCGTCGCGGCGGTCCGGTCCGCCGGCTCCGAGGGCGAGCGACTCGTCGACGAGCTGTTCGCGGTGCGCCGCCTGGTCAACGACAACAGCGACCTGCGCAACGCGCTGTCCGACCCCGCGCGCAGCGGCGCCGACAAGGCGCGGCTGGTCGAGTCCCTGCTCGCCGGCAAGACCCTTCCCGCGACGGTGCTCCTGGTCCGCCAGGCGCTCGCCGGGTCCTACCGCACCGTCACCGCGGCGCTGGAGGACTACGAGAAGACCGCGGCCGAGGTCCACGGCGAGGGAGTCGCCACCGTCCACGTCGCCCGGCCGCTGTCCGACAGCGACCAGCAGCGGCTCGCGTCGGCACTCCAGCGCCAGTACGGCCGGCCGATCCACCTCAACGTCGTCGTCGAGCCCGAGGTCCTCGGCGGCATCCGCGTGGAGGTCGGCGACCACGTCATCGACGGCACCGTCTCCAGCCGCCTGGACGACGCCCGCCGCAAGATCGCCGGCTGACGGCCCACGCCGGCACGGCACCCAACGACGCCAAGACAGACAGACAAGAGAGAAGGCACCTGAGATGACGGAACTCTCCATCCGTCCGGACGAGATCCGCGACGCGCTCGCCAAGTACGTCGCGGACTACCAGCCTGACGCCGCCAGCACCGAGGAGGTCGGCACCGTCGCGTCCGCCGGTGACGGCATCGCCCGGGTCAGCGGCCTCCCGTCGTGCATGGCCAACGAGCTGCTCGAGTTCGAGGACGGCACGCTCGGCCTCGCGCTCAACCTCGAGGACCGGGAGATCGGCGTCGTCGTCCTCGGTGACTTCGACAACATCGAGGAGGGCCAGACGGTCCGCCGTACCGGCGAGATCCTCTCGGTCCCCGTCGGCGACGGCTACCTCGGCCGCGTGGTCGACCCGCTCGGCAAGCCGATCGACGGCCTCGGCGAGATCGCCACGACCGGCCGCCGTGCGCTGGAGCTCCAGGCTCCCGGCGTGATGGCCCGCAAGTCGGTCCACGAGCCGCTGGCCACCGGCATCAAGGCGATCGACTCGATGACCCCGATCGGTCGCGGCCAGCGCCAGCTCATCATCGGCGACCGCGCGACCGGCAAGACCACGATCGCGATCGACACGATCATCAACCAGAAGCAGAACTGGGAGTCGGGCGACCCGACCAAGCAGGTTCGCTGCATCTACGTCGGCATCGGCCAGAAGGGCTCGACGATCGCGTCGGTCCGCGGTGCCCTCGAGGAGGCCGGCGCGCTGGAGTACACCACCATCGTGGCGGCGCCGGCGTCCGACAGCGCGGGCTTCAAGTACCTCGCGCCCTACACCGGCTCGGCCATCGGCCAGCACTGGATGTACGACGGCAAGCACGTCCTGATCGTGTTCGACGACCTGACCAAGCAGGCCGAGGCCTACCGCGCCGTGTCCCTGCTGCTGCGCCGCCCGCCGGGCCGCGAGGCGTACCCGGGTGACGTCTTCTACCTGCACTCCCGCCTGCTGGAGCGCTGCGCGAAGCTCTCCGACGAGCTGGGTGCCGGCTCGATGACCGGTCTCCCGATCATCGAGACCAAGGCCAACGACGTCTCGGCGTTCATCCCGACCAACGTCATCTCGATCACCGACGGCCAGATCTTCCTGCAGTCGGACCTGTTCGCGTCCAACCAGCGGCCCGCGATCGACGTCGGCATCTCGGTGTCGCGCGTGGGTGGCGCGGCGATGACCAAGGCGATGAAGGCCGTCACCGGCTCGCTCAAGGTCGACCTGGCGCAGTACCGCGCGATGGAGGCGTTCGCGATGTTCGCCTCCGACCTCGACGCGGCGTCGCGCCAGCAGCTCGACCGCGGTCAGCGGCTGATGGCGCTGCTCAAGCAGCCGGCCTACTCGCCGTACCCGCTGGAGGAGATGACCGTCTCCCTGTGGCTGGGCACGTCCGGCCGCCTCGACCGGGTGCCGGTCCAGGACGTCCTCCGCTTCGAGCGCGAGTTCCTCGACTACCTCAAGCTCTCGCACGAGGGCATCCTCGCGGCGATCCGGGAGACCCGGAAGTTCGAGGACGAGGCCGGTCTCGAGGCGGCGTACGACTCCTTCCTCGACCAGTTCGAGACGTCCGAGGGCGCCTCGATCAAGGTCGGTCACGAGCCGGAGGCCGGCGCGCTGCCGGACGACGAGCTCGAGCAGGAGCAGATCGTCAAGCAGAAGCGGGCGTAGGGGCCAGTCGCATGGCAGTGTCATTGCGTGAGTACCGAGCGCGGATCAAGTCGACGGAGTCGATGAAGAAGATCACGCGCGCCATGGAGCTCATCGCTGCGTCCCGGATCATCAAGGCGCAGCAGCGGGCCGCGGCGGCAGCGCCGTACGCCCGCGAGCTGACCCGCGCCGTGTCGGCGGTGGCGACGTTCTCCAACGTCGACCACCCGCTGACGCGGGAGGAGGAGAACCCGAAGCGGGCGGCGGTGCTGGTGATCACCAGCGACCGTGGCCTGGCCGGTGCCTACTCCTCGAGCGTGCTGAAGGAGACCGAGCGGCTCGCCGAGCGGCTCCGCGACGAGGGCAAGGAGATCGACTTCTTCCTCGCCGGGCGCAAGGCGGAGGCCTACTTCAAGTTCCGCAACCGGCCCTTCGTCCAGTCCTGGACCGGGTTCTCCGACCAGCCGTCCTACGACAAGGCGGCGGAGATCGGGGCGGCGCTGATCGAGGCGTTCCTGAAGGAGCAGGGCGAAGAGGGGGACGTCGACGAGGTCCACATCGTCTACACCCGCTTCCGGTCCATGCTCACCCAGGAGCCCACCGCGGTCCGGCTGCTGCCGCTCGAGGTGGTGGAGGGCGAGGAGGCCCCGTCGGCCGACGACCTGCTGCCGCTCTACGAGTTCGAGCCCTCGGCCGAGGCCGTCCTCGACGGGCTGCTCCCGCAGTACGTCCAGAGCCGGATCTTCTTCTGCCTCCTGCAGGCGGCCGCCTCCGAGCTGGCAGCCCGCCAGAAGGCGATGAAGTCGGCGACGGACAACGCCGAGGAGCTCATCAAGAAGTTCACCCGGATCGCCAACCAGGCCCGGCAGGCCGGCATCACCCAGGAGATCAGCGAGATCGTCGGTGGCGTGAACGCCCTCGCCGACGCCCAGGCTGCGAACGACTGACCCACTTACGAACTCACCGGAAATTACGGAGAACAGAGCCATGACTGCAACGGCTGAAGAGACCACCACGTCCGTGGGTCGGATCGCGCGCGTGATCGGCCCGGTCGTCGACATCGAGTTCCCGGTCGACGCCATGCCGGAGATCTACAACAAGCTCGAGGTCGAGGTCACCCTCGGCGGCGAGACCGCGCTGCTGCCGCTCGAGGTGGCACAGCACATCGGCGACGGCATGGTCCGTGCCATCTCGCTGAAGCCGACCGACGGCCTGGTCCGCGGCCAGAGCGTGACCGACACCGGCGGCCCGATCACGGTGCCCGTGGGCGACGTGACCCTCGGCCGCGTGTTCAACGCGACCGGTGACGTCCTCAACCTCGAGGAGGGCGAGAAGCTCGAGATCAACGAGCGGTGGGGCATCCACCGCAAGGCGCCCGCCTTCGACCAGCTCGAGGCGAAGACCCAGATGTTCGAGACCGGCATCAAGGTCATCGACCTGCTGACGCCGTACGTGACCGGCGGCAAGATCGGCCTGTTCGGCGGCGCCGGCGTGGGCAAGACCGTGCTGATCCAGGAGATGATCGCCCGCGTCGCCCGCAACCACGGCGGTGTGTCCGTGTTCGCCGGCGTCGGCGAGCGCACCCGCGAAGGCAACGACCTCATCGTCGAGATGGAGGAGGCCGGCGTCTTCGGCCAGACCGCCCTCGTCTTCGGCCAGATGGACGAGCCGCCGGGCACCCGGCTGCGGGTGGCGCTCTCCGCGCTCACGATGGCGGAGTACTTCCGCGACGTGCAGAAGCAGGACGTGCTGCTCTTCATCGACAACATCTTCCGCTTCACCCAGGCCGGCTCGGAGGTCTCGACGCTGCTCGGCCGGATGCCGTCCGCGGTGGGCTACCAGCCCAACCTCGCCGACGAGATGGGCACGCTGCAGGAGCGGATCACCTCGACCCGCGGTCACTCGATCACCTCGATGCAGGCGATCTACGTGCCGGCGGACGACTACACCGACCCGGCGCCGGCGACCACCTTCGCCCACCTCGACGCGACCACGGAGCTGTCCCGTGAGATCGCCTCGCTCGGCATCTACCCGGCCGTGGACCCGCTGACCTCGACGTCGCGGATCCTCGACCCGCAGTACATCGGGCAGGCGCACTACGACTGCGCGATCCGCGTCAAGCAGATCCTCCAGCGCAACAAGGAGCTGCAGGACATCATCGCGATCCTCGGTGTCGACGAGCTGTCCGAGGAGGACAAGATCATCGTCAGCCGGGCCCGCCGGATCCAGCGGTTCCTGTCGCAGAACACCTACGTCGCCAAGCAGTTCACCGGCATCGAGGGCTCGACCGTCCCCGTCGCCGACACCATCGAGGCGTTCAACAAGATCGCCGACGGCGAGTACGACCACGTGGCCGAGCAGGCGTTCTTCATGTGCGGCGGTCTCGACGACGTCGAGCGCAACTGGGCCGAGATCCAGAAGAGCCTCTGATCATGGCCGAGTCCGCTCCCGACAACCTGCACGTCGAGCTCGTCGCAGCCGACCGGATCGTCTGGTCCGGCGAGGCGGCGATGATCATCGCGCGCACGCTCGAGGGTGACATCGGCGTGCTGCGCGGGCACGCGCCGACGCTGTCGCTGCTGTCGCCCTCGATGATCGAGATCCAGGTGGCGGACACCGACCAGGTGGTGGTCGTCGCGGTCGACGGCGGCTTCCTCTCGGTGGCCAACAACAGGGTCTCGATCCTCGCCGAGCGCGTCGAGCGCGCGGAGGACATCGACGTCGACGCGGTGAAGATCGAGCTGGAGGAGGCACGACACCTGCTCGACTCCAACAACGAGGCGGAGCAGCGCGTCCGCCACGCCGAGGCTCGCATCCGCGCGGCGGAGAAGGTCTCGTAGCTCGCAGATGGCATGGTGGGCGTGGCTGCTCGACATCTCGGGCGCGCTGCTGCTCATCGCTGTGCTCTACGGCGCCGGACTCATCGTCCGGCGCCGTGTGCTGTCCCGGCACGGCGGCACCTTCGAGCTGAGCCACCGGGTGCGGCTCGACCAGCCCGGCCGTGGTTGGGCCCTCGGCCTGGGCCGCTACTCGGGCGAGACGCTGGAGTGGTTCCGGGTCTTCTCGCTCTCGCCGCGCCCGAAGCGGACCTGGACCCGCGAGGAGCTCCAGTACGACGGTCGGCGTGATCCGCTCGGCGCCGAGCAGACCTCGCTGTACCCCGACCACCTGGTGATCCGCTGCCACTCGCCGGGCGGTCCGGTGGAGCTCGCGATGAGCGGCTCGTCGCTCACCGGGTTCCAGGCCTGGCTCGAGGCCAAGCCGCCGGGCACGGACTGGAACCGGTCGAAGCGGCGCGACCCCGGCTGACGCGCCGGCACGGGGAGCTGCCCACTCAGTCGAAGAGGGCGCGGATGTCGTCGGCGTCGATCGAGGTGCTCATCGCGCCGTCGCCGTCGATCACCTGGGCGAACAGCTCGGCCTTGCGGGCCTTGAGCTCCATCACCTTCTCCTCGATGGTCTCCGTCGCGACCAGGCGGTAGACGTGCACGTGGCGGGTCTGCCCGATCCGGTGGGCGCGGTCGACCGCCTGCGCCTCGGCGGCGGGGTTCCACCACGGGTCGAGCACGAAGACGTAGTCGGCCTCGGTGAGCGTCAGGCCCACCCCGCCCGCCTTGAGGGAGATCAGGAAGACCGGCGCGGCCCCGGTGCGGAACTCGTCGATCACTCCGGCCCGGTCGCGGGTCGCGCCGTCGAGGTAGGTCGTCGCGATGCCGGCGTCGTCGAGCCGGGTCCGGACCCGGCCGAGGAAGGAGGTGAACTGGCTGAACACCAGTGCGCGGTGACCCTCCGCCGTGATCTCGGCGAGGTGGTCGACGAGGACGTCGAGCTTCGAGGAGCCGACCCGGTCGTGCACGGGGTCCACGAGGGCGGGGTCCAGGGCCAGCTGGCGCAGCCGGGTCAGCGCGCTGAAGATGGCGACGCGGTTGCGGTCGAAGTCCTCGACGAGGCCGAGGATCCGCTGGCGCTCGCGCGCGAGGTGGGTGTCGTAGACCCTCCGGTGGCGCGGGGTGAGGTCGACGGCGAGGACCTGCTCCTGCTTGGGCGGCAGGTCGTCGGCCACCAGCTCCTTGGTGCGGCGCAGCAGGAAGGGCCGGATCCGCGCCCGGAACCGGTCGAGCACCGCCCTGTCGCCGCCGCGCTCGACCGGCCGCACGACGAGGTCGTGGAACTGCCGGGGCCAGGGATAGAGCCCCGGCACGACGATCGACAGCAGCGCCCACAGCTCCATCAGGCGGTTCTCGAAGGGGGTGCCGGTGACCGCGAGGCGGAACGGGGCGCCGATCGTCCGCACGGCGGCGTAGGTCTTGCTCTGGTGGTTCTTGACCTGCTGCGCCTCGTCGAGCACGAGTCCCGACCACTCGATGTCGGCGTAGCGCGGCTGCTCCAGCCGGAGCAGGGTGTAGGTGGTGACGACGACGTCGCTCTCGCGGGCGATCGCGGCGACGTCGTCGGTGCGCCGGGCGGCGACGCCCACCCGCAGCGCCGGCGCGTGGCGGCGGGCCTCGGCCGCCCAGGCGGTCACCACGCTGGTGGGCGCCACCACCAGGAACGGCCCCTCGTGGGGCCGCTCCGACCGCGCGTGCGCGACCAGGGCGAGCACCTGCAGCGTCTTGCCGAGGCCCATGTCGTCGGCCAGGATCCCACCGAGCCCGTGCTGCCAGAGCAGCGCCAGCCACCAGAACCCCTCGCGCTGGTAGCCGCGCAGCGTGGTCTGCAGACCCTGCGGCTCCGGGCGTGGGATGTCGACGAGGTCGCGCAGCGCCTGCGCCCGCTGCACCCACTCGGCCACCTGGGCGTCCACGAGGCCGGTCTCGGCCAGCTGCGCCCAGAGCCCTAGGTCGTTGCGCCCGACGCCGATCCGGTTCCCCTCCCGCTCGCGGAGCTCGGCGGCCGCCTCGACCACCTCCCGGAGCCGGTCGAGCTCGGGCCGGTCGGTGGGGACGTAGAGACCGCTCGGCAGCACCAGGAACTCCTGGCCGAGGGTGAGCGCGGCGAGGACGTCGGGCAGCGGGATCCGCTCACCGTCGACGGTGACCGTCACGGCCAGGTCCAGCCAGTCGGTGGGGTCTGCCCCTTCGTCGGGCTCCACCAGCTCGAAGGCGATCTCCGGAGCCGTCCCCGCCTCGCGGAAGTCGGGCCGCTCCTCCTCGATGACCTCCACCCCGGCGGTCGACCGCAGGTGCGGCAGGTCGTGGATCGCCAGGGCGAGCGCCTCGCCGTCGGCGACCACGTCGGCGCGCAGCAGCGCGGGCGGGACGCTCGCGAGGAGCGCCTGCTCGGCCGCCCTGTCGCGCACGCCGCCGAGGAGGTCGCGGCTCGCCAGCGGGCAGCTCCGCGCCGGGTCGTCGCCGTAGCGCCAGTGCCACGCCAGCCCGGCCTTGGTCGCGCTGTGCCACGTGACGGTCAGCACCAGCGTCGGCCGAAGCGGCTCGGGCAGCTCGACGACGGTGTCCACGGCGCGGACGGGCAGGTGGCGCATGAGCGCGGGCAGGGTGTCGCGGAACTCCGCCAGCTCCGCGGGCGGTACGACGACCGGCGGGCCGTCGAGCAGGTGCCGGAGCGAGGTGGGCAGCGCGCTCGACGTCTCGGCGATCAGCAGGCCGCCGTCGTCGTCGAGGAGCCCGACCACGCCGGCCGGGCTGCCCACGGGGGTCACCGACTCGCCCCGCCAGGTCCGCCCGGCCAGCGTCACCGCGGCGCGCAGCGTCGTACCGGCGTCGGTGTCGGTGATCTCGGCGACCACCTCCGCGGGCCCGTCCGCCAGCTCGACGGTGCGCAGGGGCGGGGCGGCGAGGAGCGTGACGCCGGCGTCGCGGGCCGCTCGCAGGGCTCGGACGACGTGGTCGCCGAACTCCTCGAGGGCTGGAGCGCTGCCCGAGTGGTAGTAGGACCGGTGGCCGGCCCAGAGGGTGTGCAGCGTGGCGAGCGCGTCGGCCTGCTCGCGCGGGAACCCGGCGGCGGCGCCGCCGGGCGCGACGTCGCTCCAGTCCGCGCCGGTCTTGATCCACGGCTTGTTGCGGCCGCGGCGCATGGGGCGCAGCCGCAGCACCGGGCCGGCGGACCGGTAGCCGCCGCGGGAGCGCTCGAGGCTCACCTCGAGCGCGAGCGGCACCTCCTCGACCGGCACCCGCTGGTGGCGGTCGAGCTCGGTCACCAGGCGCTCGAGGCTGCGCCGCCACGGTGAGTCGCGCTCGGGCGTGGCGAACGTCTGCCGCAGGGTGAGCGCCAGCGCCGCCCCGTGCTTGCAGACCGAGCGCACGGGACACGTGCAGACCGTGAACAGCCAGCCGTCGTAGCCCTCCGCGGGCGCCTCGGCGTGGAGCTGCACCTGGTAGGGCTCGGCGCGGGACCCGGCCACCTCCGCCGTGGCCGTCACCGAGCCCGCCGACAGCATCCCGATCTCCGGCCGGCCGACGAGCCCGGCAGCGACCACGCCGCGGGCGCGGGCGAGCGTCCCGGCGTCGAAGTGCCGGGCGAGGAAGGCGTCGGTGAGCTGGGCGAGGACGTTCATCGGTCCTGTCATCGTGGCACGCGGGACCGACCTCGCCGGTGTCGGTCCACAGCGCCTCGCCGGGCCGACCCTCCGGCCGGCGCTAGTCGGTCGCGGTGCTCAGCAGCCGGTCCGGGTGCCGGCGGAGGTAGCGGCCGACCGGGATCGAGGAGCGGCTCCGGTAGCCGACGGGCAGCCACACGTCGCCCCGGGTCGACAGGTAGATGATCTGCCAGCGGTAGAGACCGGCCAGGGCGTCCGGGTCGCGCGCCAGGATCCGGGCGTAGGAGCGCACCCCGCGGACGTAGCCGGTGTGGTTGTTGTAGGCGTGCAGCGCGCGGTCCAGCCCGCCGGGCGTCGCGCCGCCGGTCGCGGCCAGGTAGCGGGCGGCAGCCATGATCGAGTCGTGCGGGTCGTCGATGTCGCCCTCGCCGTACGCCTCCCACGTGGAGGGGATGAACTGCATCGGGCCGCGGGCGCCGGCGTAGGAGTAGCCGCGGATCTTGCCGAAGCCCGTCTCCACCAGGTTGATCGCGGCGAGCACCTCCCACGGCACACCGTGGACGCGCTCGCCCTTGCGGTAGAACCGGCGGAGGTCCTCCAGCGGCGCCGGACGCACGATCCGCCACGCAGGCAGCGTGGTGGTCAGGTCGGTGAGCACGCTGCGGAGCGACGTGCGCGCGGCCAGGTGGTCGGCGACGGTGCTGCGATAGCCGCCGACGGAGGAGCGCACCCGGTCCTGCCAGGCCGGCCGCCGGGCCAGCTGGCGGTAGAGCACCTGGGTCTCGAAGGCGGCCTGGGCCACCTCCGCCTCGTCCGCCGCGGGATCGCGTACGACGTCCTCGGCGGCGACCAGGCGCCGCGCCAGCTCTCGTGGGCTGTCGGCCAGGTCCGGCGCGGTCAGGCCGGCCGCCGATGCGTCGCCGGACGCGTCCGACGACGCAGTGGCCCTCCCCGTCCCGGCGGTGTCGGCGGTCCCGGTGGAGCCCGGTCCGGCCGACCCCGACGTGGACGCGCTCGAGTCCGAGCGCGAGGGTGCGCCGTCGGGCGTCGCCGGGCCGCTGCAGGCCACCAGGCCCAGGCCGGTCCCGAGGGCCAGCCCGGCGAGCGCTGCGCGCCGCGTCATGCGCCCCGCTCGCCGCCCGGCACCCACAGCACGTCGCCGTGCTCGCGGTTGGCGTGCCGCGCCAGGATGAACGCCAGGTCGGAGAGCCGGTTGAGATAGGTGATGGCCAGCCTGTTCATCACCTCGCCGTGGACCTCGTAGGCGGCCCAGGCCTTGCGCTCCGCGCGCCGGACCACCGTGCGCACCACGTGGAGGTGGGCGGCACCGGGCGTTCCGCCGTTGAGGATGAACGAGCGCAGGCTCGGCAGCTGCTCGTTGTAGTGGTCGCACCACTGCTCGAGCCGGTCGACGTACTCCTGCTCGATCCGCAGCGGCGGGTGCTCCGGGTCGGCGACCACCGGCGTGCACAGGTCCGCGCCGACGTCGAAGAGGTCGTTCTGCACCCGGGTCAGGACCGCGACGACGTCCTCCTCGAGCGCGCCGGTCGCGAGGGCCACGCCGATGTGGGCGTTGGCCTCGTCCACGTCGGCGTACGCCTCGAGCCGGAGGTCGGTCTTGGTCGTGACGCTCATGTCACCGAGCCGGGTCTCGCCGGCGTCGCCGGTGCGGGTGTAGATCCGGGTGAGGTTGACCATGTGCGCGAGCGTACGGGACCCCCTGCCGGCCCCGCTCGGTCCGGTCACCGGGACGAGGTTCGCAAATACCTCGGAGTGAGGTGCAACCGATCGGGGTACAGGAGCGTCATGGTGGTAGGGACGGTACAGATTCCGTCCCTCGACGGGGAGGGCAGATGAGCGAGATGCAGTCCGGACGCGGCGCCGCGCGGACGTCGTGCGTGGAGATCCGCCACGACGGTCCGGTGCTCGTGCTCGGCGGCGACCTCGACGTCCGGAGCACCTTCGAGGTGCGCGCGGCCCTGCACGACCACCTCGCGGCGTTCGAGGGTGCCGCGGACGTCACGGGCGAGGTGGTCGTCGACATCAGCGGCGTGCACACCGCCGACGCGACCGCGCTGAAGGTGCTGGCCGCGGCGAGCCGGCGCGCCAGCCGGCACGGCCTTCGGATGGTGCTGCGCGGAGCGTCCCCCGCCGTACGACGCATGCTGCACCTGACCCACCTGATCCGGCTCGTCGAGCTGGACCGCGAGCTGGTTCCGGCCTGAGCATCCGGCCGGCTGTGCACAACCACACATGTCCGGGCCGTTACCAACCGGTAGCAATCGTCCTACGCTTCGGTCCATGAGCACCCCGACTGACGCAGCCGCCAGCCACGCGAAGGACCGGCCGTGGGTGATGCGCACCTACGCCGGCCACTCGACGGCCGAGGCGTCCAACGCGCTCTACCGGACCAACCTGGCCAAGGGCCAGACGGGCCTCTCGGTGGCGTTCGACCTCCCGACGCAGACCGGCTACGACCCCGACAGCCCGCTCGCGCGCGGCGAGGTCGGCAAGGTCGGGGTGCCGGTGCCGCACCTGGGAGAGATGCGCAAGCTCTTCAACGACATCCCCCTCGTCGAGATGAACACCTCGATGACGATCAACGCGACGGCGATGTGGCTGCTCGCGATGTACCAGGTCGTGGCCGAGGAGCAGAACCCCGACCTGTCGCCGGAGGAGGTCGCCGCGCAGCTGGCCGGCACCACCCAGAACGACATCATCAAGGAGTACCTCTCCCGCGGGACCTACGTCTTCCCGCCGGAGCACTCGCTGCGGCTGATCGCCGACATGATCGCCTACACGGTCCACCGGATCCCGAAGTGGAACCCGATCAACATCTGCAGCTACCACCTGCAGGAGGCCGGCGCGACGCCCACGCAGGAGCTCGCCTACGCCCTCTGCACCGCCATCGCGGTGCTCGACACCGTCAAGCAGTCCGGCCAGGTCTCCGACGAGGACTTCGAGAAGGTCGTCGGCCGGATCTCCTTCTTCGTCAACGCAGGGGTGCGCTTCGTCGAGGAGACCTGCAAGATGCGGGCCTTCGTCGAGCTGTGGAACGAGATCACCCGCGAGCGCTACGGGGTGCAGGACCCGAAGATGCGCCGGTTCCGCTACGGCGTCCAGGTCAACAGCCTGGGGCTGACCGAGGCCCAGCCGGAGAACAACGTCCAGCGGATCGTGCTGGAGATGCTCGGCGTCACCCTGTCCAAGAAGGCCCGCGCGCGGGCGGTCCAGCTGCCGGCGTGGAACGAGGCGCTCGGCCTGCCCCGCCCCTGGGACCAGCAGTGGTCGCTGCGCCTCCAGCAGGTCCTCGCCTTCGAGTCCGACCTCCTGGAGTACGACGACATCTTCGACGGCTCCCACGTCATCGAGGCGAAGGTCCGCGAGCTGGTCGAGGGGGCCAAGGCCGAGATCGACCGGGTCCAGGCGATGGGTGGCGCGATCGCGGCCGTCGACTCCGGCTACATGAAGCAGGAGCTGGTCTCCGCCCACGCCGCGCGCCGGGCGCGGATCGAGGCGGGCGAGGAGATCATCGTCGGGGTCAACCGGTTCGAGACGACCGAGCCGAGCCCGCTGACCGCGGACCTCGATGCGGCAATCCAGACCGCCGACCCCGCCGCCGAGCGGGCCGCGCTCGACTCGGTCGAGGCGTGGAAGGCCCAGCGCGACCAGGCGGAGGTCGACGAGGCGCTCCGGCGCCTCGCCGAGGACGCCAAGAGCGGCGCGAACCTGATGGAGGCCACCCTCGCCGCCGCCCGGGCCGGCGCCACCACGGGGGAGTGGGCCGGGACCCTGCGGGAGGTCTTCGGCGAGTTCCGCGCGCCGACCGGCGTCTCCGGCGCGGTGGGCGTGGCGGAGGCCGGCGCCCAGCTTTCCGCAGTCCGCGACGCGGTGACGCGCACGGGGGAGGAGCTCGGCGGTCGGCTGCGGCTGCTGGTGGGCAAGCCCGGGCTGGACGGCCACTCCAACGGCGCCGAGCAGGTCGCCGTACGGGCCCGGGACGCGGGTTTCGAGGTCATCTACCAGGGCATCCGGCTGACGCCGGAGCAGATCGTCGCCGCAGCGGTGGCCGAGGACGTGCACTGCGTCGGGCTCTCGATCCTGTCCGGCTCGCACATGGAGCTCGTGCCGGCGGTGCTGGACGGCCTCAAGGAGGCCGGCATGGACGACGTGCCCGTCATCGTCGGCGGCATCATTCCCGACTCCGACGGCAGGCGGCTCGTCGAGATGGGCGTGGCCGCCGTCTACACGCCCAAGGACTTCGGCCTGACCGAGATCATGGGCGGCATCGTCGACGTGATCCGCAAGGCCAACGGCCTCGACTGATGAGCCGGGTCGACCGCGGCTCAGCGCCTCCGGCCGGCCAGCGCCACGACCACCGCGCCGACCCCGAGGACGGTGGTCGCGGCGCCGCTCGCGGTGGCGAGGCTGATCACCAGGTCCTGGTGCCGGTGGTTGGCCGCGACGTCGAGCACGCAGCCGGTCTGGTCGGTGCCCTCGGCCGCGCACACCTCGGAGTGGTCGCGGCCCAGCGCGCCGGTGAGGAACAGGACGACCGTCGCGGCTCCCGCCGCCAGGGTGAGGACGAGGAGCAGTGCGGCGGCGGGCGCGAAGCGGTCGTGCCGGGGGGCGGGCGTGGTCATGGCGGCATCATGCCGGTCCGGCCGCGGCTTCACGTGCCCGTTGCGAGACAGCGCTCACATCGCTTAGGCCTGCCTATCCTCAACTGCTAGCCTGCCGCCGTGGGCAAGTCCAAGAAGTCGTCGAAGGGCAAGCTGCGCAAGCTGCCGAAGACGAAGTGCTGCGTCTCGAAGACGCGCTGCGACCGCTGCCCGATCCGCATGCTCAAGGAGGGGACCCTCCCCGAGGGCTACACGGTGAAGAAGCGGGTGCTCGTCCGCGCCGACGGCAAGAAGGTCAAGAAGAAGGCGCTGGAGAAGGCCGCCTGACCGGAGCCCGCCGCCGGCCAACTAGGCTGACGGGCATGGCTGCCCCCCGCTTCACCGACCAGCTCAACGCCCAGATCGGCAACGAGTTCGCCTCGCACAACCAGTACCTCGCCTGCGCGGTCTACTACGACGCGCAGACCATGCCGCAGATGGCCGCCTTCTTCTACGCCCAGGCGCTGGAGGAGCGCGACCACGCCATGATGATGGTGCAGTACCTGCTCGACACCGATGCGGCGGTCTCCATCCCCGCCGTGCCGGCGCCGGTCTCGGACTTCGCCGACGTGGTGGCGCCGGTCGCCCTTGCCCTCCAGCAGGAGCGGGACGTCACCGACCAGGTCAACGGCCTGCTGAAGATCGCGCGCGAGGAGGGCGACTTCGCCTCCGAGCAGTTCATGCAGTGGTTCATCAAGGAGCAGGTCGAGGAGGTCGCGACGATGAGCGACCTGCTCGCCGTGGTGACGCGCAGCAAGGACGACCTCAACGACATCGAGGAGTACATCGCCCGCGAGCAGGGCCGCGGCGACACCGATCCGACGGCTCCGCGGGTCGCCGGCGCCTGACCCGCCGGCGGGCTGGCTCCCAGCGGTCTCACTCCGCGGGCCGGTGCCGCCGCCGGTAGAGCAGCACGGCGACGGCCGAGCCCGTGGCCACGCCGGCGAGTCCTCCGAGACCCGGTCCTGAGGCGTGGCCCGCGAGGGCTCCGAGTGCGATTCCGGCGGTGCCGGCGGCCAGCACGAGGCAGAGGAGCGCCACGTTGACGAAGACCTCCCGGAAGTAGAGACGCGAGAAGCTTCCCGCGCCGTCGGCCAGGGGGATCACCTCGACGACCGCGTTCACCGGGATCGGGCCGTACACGTGGGGGAAGGTCTCGGCCGAGCCAGGGGCCGGCGGCTCGTCGACCACCGGCACGTCGAGGCGGGTCGTGTCGATCCTCAGCAGGACCAGCGGGTCCGTGGCGAGGTCCACGTCGCCGTAGAAGGCGGCACGGGTCGCGGGCCACTGGTCGGCGCGGCTGCAGTGGATGAAGCCCTCCTGCGCCAGCGTCCTGCCCCGAGTCGACACGGCGTACGCCCCGGTCCGGCGGGCCGCCGCCCAGTCGCGGGCGAACGCGATGTGGAAGATCGTCCCCATGCCGGTCGACCGGAGGTCAGAAGAGCCGGTCGGTCGGGTCGTCCAGCCCGCGGAGCGCGTCGTAGTCGACCACCGCGCAGGTGATGCCCCGGTCGCCCGCGAGCACCCGCGCCTGCGGCTTGATCTCCTGGGCGGCGAAGATGCCGCGCACCGGCGCCAGCAGCGGGTCGCGGTTGAGCAGCTCGAGGTAACGGGTCAGCTGCTCGACGCCGTCGATCTCCCCGCGGCGCTTGATCTCGACCGCGACGCTCATCCCGTCGGCGTCCCGGCACATCAGGTCGACCGGGCCGATCGCCGTGGGGAACTCCCGGCGGACGAGCGTGAGGCCGGGATGGAGCGTGGCCGGGTGCTCGGCCAGCAGCTCCTGCAGGTGCCGCTCCACGCCGTCCTTCTGCAGGCCCGGGTCGACGCCGAGGTCGTGGGAGGAGTCGTGGTGGATCTCCTCGATCAGGATCCGCAGGGTGTCCGGGGGCGCGCCCTTCGGCGCCCGCGCGGTCACCGTCCACTCGACGTGGCCCTCCTCGGTGGTGGCCTCGCGCACGGTGCAGGGCGGGGACATCCAGTTCAGGGGCTTGTAGGAGCCGCCGTCGGAGTGCACCAGGACCGAACCGTCGGCCTTGATCATGAGCACGCGGGTCGCCATCGGGAGGTGTGCGGTCAGTCGGCCGGCGTAGTCCACCTGGCATCGCGCCACGACGAGTCTCACGGGCCCCGACCCTATCCGGCACCCGGTCCCGCACCCCGTCGGGGACCGGCGTCGGACGGCGTCCGGCTGGTGACGTGGCTCTCGTTACCGATCGGTAGAACTCGGTGTGACGGGATGCGACACTGCCTCCCATGACTCTCTCCAACGAGCAGATCTTCAGCACGCTGGTGCTGCCGTACCTCAACCACGCCGTGCGGATGTACGAGTCGGGCTACGCCTCGGCCCCCGACATCGACAACGCCATGCGCTTCGGCTGCGGCTACCCGAAGGGCCCGCTGGCGACCGTCGACGAGCTCGGCCCGGCAACGGTGCGCGACCAGCTCGCCGCCCGCTTCGCCGACAGCGGCGACAGCCTGCACCGGCCGGCCGAGCTGCTCGAGAAGCTGGCCTCGGAGGGCACCACCTTCGCCGAGGCCGCCGCCGGCGGCGAGGCTCGCGAGGTCGAGCTCAAGCGGGACATCGCGAAGGTCGGCGTCGTCGGCACCGGCACCATGGCGTCCGGCATCGTCCAGGTCTTCGCCCAGGCCGGGTACGACGTCGTCTTCGTCGGCCGCGGTGACGACAAGGTCGCCGGCGTGACCGCCTTCATCGAGAAGGGTCTCGGCAAGCTGGTCGACAAGGGCCGTCTCGACGAGGCCGCCAAGGACGCCACCCTGGCCCGGCTCACCGGCTCGACGTCCCGCGAGGACCTCGCCGACGTGGACATCGTGGTCGAGGCGATCGCCGAGGACCTGGACATCAAGTCCGAGCTGTTCCGCGACCTCGACCGGATCTGCAAGGCCGGCGCCATCCTGGCGACGACCACCTCCTCCATGCCGATCACCAAGCTGGGTGCGGTCACCTCGCGTCCCGAGTCCGTCATCGGGATGCACTTCTTCAACCCGGCCACGATCATGAAGCTGGTCGAGGTCGTGACGACCGAGGCGACCGCGGCCGAGGTCGACGAGACGGTCCTCGCCCTCTGCGCCAAGGTCGGCAAGGTGGCGGTCTCCTGTGGTGACCGGTCGGGCTTCATCGTCAACTGCCTGCTCTTCCCCTACCTCAACGACGCCGTCAAGCTCCACGAGTCGGGCGTCGAGATGGACACCATCGACGCCGCCATCAAGGAGCAGGCCGGCTTCCCGATGGGCCCGTTCCAGCTGCTCGACGTCGTCGGCAACGACGTGTCGCTGGCGATCCAGAAGGAGCTCCACAGCGAGTTCGGCGAGCCGGGCTTCGCGCCGGCCGCGCTGCTCGAGCAGAAGGTGGCCGACGGCGAGCTGGGGCGCAAGACTGGCAAGGGGTTCCACACCTACTGAGCTCGGCGCGCCCGATAGTCTCGTTCGCGTGACGCTTCACCACACGGCTCTCGGCACCGCCGGGAGCCGTGTGGTCTTCCTCCACGGGCTCTTCGGCCAGGGGAAGAACTGGACGACCATCGCCAAGGAGCTCGCCGATCAGCATCGGGTGCTGCTCCTCGACCTGCCCCACCACGGACGCTCCTCGTGGCCCGAGCGGTTCGACTTCGTCGACACCGCCGACCGGGTGCTCGAGGCGCTGCCGGACGAGCCGGTCGCCCTGGTGGGCCACTCGCTGGGCGGCAAGGTGGCGATGGTGCTCTCGCTGCTGCACCCCGAGCGGGTCGACCGGCTCTGCGTCGCCGACATCTCGCCGGTCGGCTACGCCACGGGCAGCGAGTTCGCCGGCTACATGGACGCCATGCGGGACCTCGACCTGGACCGGGTCGAGCACCGGTCCGACGCCGACCGGCTGCTGCAGCCGGCCGTGCCCAACACCACGGTCCGGTCCTTCCTGCTGCAGAACCTGCGCCGCGACGGCTCGGGGTGGCGGTGGCAGGTGAACCTCGACGTGCTGCAGCGCGACCTCGACGTCCTGGGATCCTGGCCCGACGAGCAGCTCGCGGAGGCGGCGCCGTACGACGGGCCGGTGCTGTGGCTCGCGGGCGAGCGCTCGGACTACGTGAAGCCGGAGTACGAGCCGGCGATGGACCGCTGGTTCCCGCGCAGGCGGCGGGTCACGATCAAGGGCGCCGGGCACTGGCTCCACTCGGAGCGGCCGGACGTGTTCGTCGAGGCACTGCGCCGGTTCCTCGCGGGCTGAGCCGCGACCCCCGGCGGGTCAGTCCCGCTCTGCCTGCCGGGCGCGGTAGGCCGCGACGGCCATCCGGTTGCCGCACGTGGTCGAGCAGAACCGCCGCGACCGGTTGCGCGAGAGGTCGAGGACCAGCCCGTCGCAGTCGGGGTCGGCGCACACGCCCAGCCGCGACATCTCGTCGGCGCGGACCACGTCGATCATCGCCATCGCCGTCTCCACGACGATCCGCTCGGCGAGCGGCCGGTCGTCGTCGACCGCGTGGACGTGCCAGTCCACGTCGCCGTGCCGCACCAGGCGCGGGACCGCGCTGGCTCGGGCGAGCATGTCGTTCAGCAGCTCGACCGCGTCGTCCCGGCCGGCGACCAGCAGCGCGCGCAGGGCAGGGCGCACGGCCCGGACCGCCTCCAGCTCGGCCGCGTCCCGGTCGTGACGACCGGTGTAGTCGAAGCGCTCGTAGAAGTCGTCCAGGTCCGCCACGGTGACCAGCGTCTCCGGCTCCTCCGCGGAGTTGACCAGCGCGACCGCGGCCTGCAGGGCCATGGCGGTGTCATGAGCGAAAACCACGTTGACATCTTACAGGCGCGCCACCTAGTGTCATTGACCATGGCGACGATGACTCATGACACGCCAGCGGCGGCCGTGGCCCGGACCGCTCCGGGGCTGGCCTTCGCGCTGGTCTCGGCGACCGCGTTCGGCCTCTCCGGCGCGCTCGCCCGGCCGCTGCTCGACGCGGGATGGAGCGCCGGCTCCGTCGTGCTGCTGCGGATCGCGATCGGGGCCGTCGTCGTCGCACCGTTCGGGCTGCTCGCCCTCCGTGGCCGCTGGGCCGCGCTGCGGGGAAGTGCCGCCACCGTGCTCCTCTACGGAGCGCTGGCGGTCGCGGGCGCCCAGTTCTGCTACTTCAGCGCCGTGCGCACCATGGAGGTGGGCCCCGCCCTGCTGATCGAGTACACCGCGCCGGCCGCGGTCGTGGTGTGGATGTGGCTGGTCCACGGCCAGCGCCCGGGCCGGGTGACGGTGCTCGGCGCCCTCGTCGCCGCGGTGGGGCTGCTGCTCGTGCTCGACCTGTTCTCGGGGGCCGACTTCGACGCGGTCGGTGCGGCGTGGGCGCTCGCGGCGATGGTGGGCGCGGCGGCGTACTTCGTGATCTCCGCCGACGACCGGAGCGGTCTCCCGCCGATGGCCCTGGCCGCCGGCGGTCTCGTGGTCGGGGGAGCGCTGCTCGCTCTCCTCGGGCTGCTCGGCCTGCTGCCGCTCGACGCCGCCGACGTCTCGGTGTCCTACGCCGACGCGAACGTGGAGGCGTGGGTGCCGCTCGTGCTGCTCGGTCTGGTGACCGCGGCCGTCGCCTACACGACCGGCATCGCCGCGAGCCGTCGCCTCGGCTCCCGCCTCGCGTCGTTCGTCGCGCTGAGCGAGGTGGTGCTGGCGGTGCTGTGGGCGTGGGCGCTGCTGGGCGAGCTGCCCGCGCTGGTCCAGCTCGCCGGCGGCGCGCTGATCCTGCTGGGCGTCATCGGGGTCAAGCTGGGCGAGCGGTCGGTCGCCCGCGTGGAGCCGGTCGCGGTCTGAGGCGCGCGGTCGGCTACCGCAGGTCCTGCCGTCGTACGACGACCTCCCGCATCACCAGCACGACGGCCGCCGCCACCGGGATCGCCAGCAGCGCGCCCACCACGCCCAGCAGGCTGGCGCCGATGAGCGCGGCGATCACGATCACCGCCCCGGGCAGGTCGACCGACTTGCTCATCACCCGCGGGTAGATCACGTAGTTCTCCACCTGCTGGTAGATGACGTAGAAGATCAGGCAGGCGATGCCGGTCTTCACGTCGGTCGCGAAGCCGATCGAGGTGACCACGACGGCGCCGATGGTCGCGCCGATCATCGGGATCACGTCGAGCACCGCGACCACGAAGGCCAGCGCGACGGCGTACTCCCGGATCTCGGTGAACCACAGGAACACCACCGACGAGAGGCCCGCGCAGAGCGCGACCACGAACGCCCCGGAGACGTAGCCGCCGATGTTGTGGATGACCTTGTCGCCGAGCGCGGCGACCCGGTCGCGGCGGGAGGCGGGGGCCAGCTTGTAGAGGGCGCCCGTCGTGGTCCTCAGCGACGCCAGGAAGTAGAGCGTCAGCACGACGATCACGAACAGGTTGAACAGCGCCGAGACGATCTTCAGCCCGAACCCCAGCGCGCCGCCGAAGAGGGTGGAGACGAAGTCGCCGTCGGTGACGAAGCTCTTCGCCCGGTCGATGACGTCGTACTCGCGGTTGAGCTGCTGGATGCGCCTGTTCTCCTGGAGCTGGTCGAGCCAGCCGGGTGCGTTCTGAGTGATGGCGGTGACCTGGTCGGTGATGACCGGCACGATGGCCACGAAGAACAGGCCGACCGTCGCGAGGGCCGCGATGATCACCACGGTGACCGCGAACGACCGGCGCACGCCCCGTCGCTCCAGCATCTCCACCGACGGGTTCAGGCCGGCGGCGAGGAAGAACGAGACCACCACCAGCATCAGCACCGAGCCGATGCTGAGCATCGCCTGGAACAGCCAGTAGGCGGTCAGCGCTCCCAGTGCGCCGACGAACCCGATGAAGAACGGGGAGCGCCGGTCGAAGGGCTGGCCCGGCGAGCCGTACGGCGACCGGTCCGCCGGCGCCGTGGCGGCACCCGCCGGGGCACCCGCGGCAGCGGCACCCGCGCCGCCATCCTCCGTGCCCGCGTCGTCCTGCCCGGTCTCCGGGCGCGTCGGCGCGTCGTCGTCCTCGTCCACGGCGTCGCGCCGCGGGGGGAACCTCAACTCTCGTCCTCGCCGAAGCCGGCGACGAGCTCGGCCAGCGAGGAGAGCTGGGCGGTGATCGCGTCGCGGCGCTTGGTCAGCCGGTCGACCTCGGCGCGCTTGGCCGCGAGCTCGCGCTGGACCTCGGCGTCGCCGGACGCGGTGATCGCCTCCGCCTGCGTGCGGGCCGAGACCAGGATCTGCTCCGCCTCGCGGCGGGCCCGGGCCAGCAGGGCCTCCGACTCGCCCTGCGCGGCGGTGCGGGCCTCGGTCGCCTGCTTGCTCGCCTCCGCCGCGCGCGCCTCGGCGGCCGCGGCGCGCTGCTCGGCCTCCTCCACGAGACGCCGGGTCTCGGCGACAGCGGTGTTGTGGTGGTCGGTGGCCTCCCGGGCCAGGCGCTCCTTCTCCACGGCGAGCGCGCGCCGGGCCTCCTGCACCTCGCGGTCCACCGCGGCGCGGGCCTGCTCGACCTCGCGCTGGGCCTGGCTCCGCTGCTCGGTGGCCTCCTGGTGTGCGGCGAGCCGGAGCTGGTCGGCCTCGCGGCGGGCCGCGGCCAGGGTGTCGGCCGCCTCGCTGCGGGCGAGGGCCCGCTCCTGCTCGGCGTCGCCGAGCAGCCGGGTGCGGTTCTCCTCGAGCTCGCGCAGCTGGACCGCTCGCATGTCGTCGGCCTCGCGGGCGGCCTCGGCGCGGATGGCCTTGGCGTCCCGCGTCGCCTGGTCGCGGATCTCGGTGGCGTCGCGCTCGGCGATCGAGCGGATCTCGGCGGCCTCCTCCTCCGCGAGGCGCAGCATGGCGCTGGCCCGGCCGCCGAGGCCGGCGTAGGACGGGCTCTCCATCTCGGCCAGCTGCGCCTTGAGCCGGCCGACCTCCTGCTCGAGCTCGATCACGCGCTGCTCGGACTCGGTGAGGCTGGCGCCGAGGGTCGCCTTCTCGCTGGCGAGCTGCCGGATGTGCGCGTCGACCGCGTCGCGGTCGTAGCCACCCTTCCGCACCACGGGAAGCCCCGGCGCGCCGGCGCCGGCCGAGCCGCCGTAGCCGGGCCGCGGGGTGGCCGGCGCCGCGGCGCGCGGACG
>NZ_JBNBPO030000034.1:0-34797 GCF_051280635.3 Nocardioides proteolyticus
GAGCCTCTGTCACCCACCCCACCCCATGCCCTAGGCTGACCAGCGCAGGCACGAGGAAGCCGGTGGGAGTCCGGCACAGTCGCGCTACTGTGACACCGCTCCAGCGATGGGGTGGTGAAGTCAGACACTCGCACCTGCGCATCCATCCCATCGAACAGGGACGCACGATCCCTGAGGAGGACACATGTCGCAGTCGTCCGCTGCTCCCCTCTCTCCGACCGCCGCCGTCGAGGTCCCCGCGGTCCCGCTGCTCCAGCTGGGCACCTGGGTCGTCTTCTTCGGCCTGCTGGCGATGCTGGTGGTCTTCTTCGTCAGCGCCGGCCAGGGCGCGATCTCGTTCCCTGCGGGCAACGCGGTCCACGAGTGGGTGCACGACGCCCGCCACCTCCTCGGCTACCCCTGCCACTGAGCCACGACGTGGCCACGGCACCCGCCGCCGGGGAGAGGTCTGCCCTCACCCCGGCCGCCTTCCTGATCCGTGGGCTCGCCGCCGGCCTCGTCGCCGGCCTGATCGCGTTCGCGGTGGCGTTCGCGTTCGGTGAGCCCTACGTCGACGATGCGATCGCGCTCGAGGAGTCCGCAGCGGCCGCGGCCACCGGCGACGAGGCGACAGCAGACGACGAGCACGCCGAGCCGGGCATGGTCGAGATCTCGCGCGACGACCAGAAGAGCTGGGGTCTGCTCACCGGAACGCTCGCCATCGGCACCGCGCTCGGCGGCATGACCGCCTTGGCGGCGGCCGCCGCGGTGGGCCGGCTGCCGGGGCTCTCCGCACGCGGTACGACGGCTCTGGTCGCGCTGATCGGCTTCGTCGCCGTCGCGCTGGTCCCGTTCGCCAAGTATCCCGCGACCCCGCCGGCCGTCGGCAGCGGCGAGACGATCGGCGGCCGCACGGCGTCGTACTTCGGGCTGCTGCTCGTCTCGGTGCTCGCCGCGATCGCGATGGTCGTCCTCGCCACCCGGCTCGCTGCTCGGCTCAACGGTTGGACCGCGGCCATGCTCGCGGCCGGTGGCTACCTGGTCGTCGTGTCGGTGACCGGCTGGCTGCTGCCGACGGTCAACGAGGTGGGCGCGTTCCCGGCGGACACGCTCTGGTACTTCCGGCGCTCGGCCCTGCTCACCCTGGGAGCCCTCTGGGCGGCCATCGGCGTGACCCTCACCGTGCTCGTCGGCCGGCTGCACGACCGCGCGGCCGCGGAGGCGGAGCGACGGGCGTTCGCCGCCTCCCTGTGACGGATCGGTGAGCCGCGCTGCGGGCCTGGTCCTCGGCTACGCCGCGGACCTGCTGCTCGGCGATCCGCGGCGCGGCCACCCCGTCGCCGTCTTCGGCACGGTGGCGGCTCGGCTGGAGCGTCGGCTGTGGCGGGACAGCCGGCCCGCGGGGGTGGTGCACGTGGCCGTGCTGGTCGGCGGAGCGGTCGCGGTGGGCCTCGCAGCCGAGCGCGTACGACGCCCGGTGCCGCACACGCTCCTCACCGCCGCCGCGACGTGGGCCGTGCTCGGCGGCACCTCGCTGGACCGTGAGGGCGCCGCGGTCGACCGGCTGCTCGCCGACGACCGGCTGCCCGAGGCCCGGGTGCGGCTGACCCATCTCGTCGGGCGGGACACGACGCGGCTCGACGCGTCGGAGGTGGTCCGCGCCGCCGTGGAGTCGCTGGCCGAGAACACGTCCGACGCGGTGGTCGCGCCGCTCGTCTGGGGCGCCCTGGCGGGGGTCCCGGGGCTGCTCGGTCACCGCGCCGCCAACACCCTCGACGCGATGGTCGGGCACCGCAGCCCGCGCTACGAGCGGTTCGGCTGGGCCGCGGCACGTCTCGACGACGCGCTCAACCTCCCGGGCGCGCGGCTCACCGCCGCCCTGGCCGTCGTGCTCGGGCCCGACCACCGGGGCGCCCTGCGGGCCTGGCGGCGCGACGCGGCGGGCCACCCCAGCCCGAACGCGGGGCCCGTGGAGGCGAGCTTCGCGGGCGCGCTGGGCGTCCGGCTCGGCGGCACCAACGTCTACGGTCCACCCGACGCGCAGCGGACCGAGCACCGTGCGGTGCTGGGCGACGGCCCGCCGCCCGGTCCCGGTGACCTGGGCCGGGCGCGTCGCCTGGCGCGACGGGTGGGTTGCGGCGCCGTCACCGTCGCCGTGACCGCCGTGCTCGGCTTCCGCCGTCTGTCACGATCGCTCCATGACGAGCGATGAGGCGCACACCCGGCCGGAGGGCGTCGACGACCTGACCGTCGAGGCACTGGGCAACATCTCCGAGGCCCTGGAGGCGATCGAGATCGCCCGGGGCCACCTCTACACGTTCCACCGGCTCAGCGGCACCGCCGACTTCACCCTCGGCAAGGGCGTGCAGCAGCTCCGCGAGGCGGGACACACCGAGCTGGCCGAGCGGTTCGAGCGCGAGCTCGTCGGGCGCAACGTGCTGGAGGGCCGGTGGACCTTCCAGATCGTCGAGGAGTACGACGACGGCTACTACGACACCTTCAAGCGGCTCGAGAAGGACGCCCGCGACGCGCTGGTCGAGGGCAAGCGCCACCTCTACGAGTCCGAGCTCAAGGAGGACCGGCGCACCCACGACGGGCGCCACGGTCACGAGTTCCGCCCGGCGGACGGCGCCTGAGCGGGGCGGAAGCGGGCCGGGGAGTCAGGGGCAGAGCTCGCGGACCCACCGGTGGGCGGCACCGGCGTCGTGCACGGCCGGCACGCCCTCCGGTCCCGGCGCCCGGCGTACGACGACCACGGGGACGCCGAGCTCGTCGGCGGCCTCCAGCTTCGGCCAGGTGTAGCTGCCGCCGGAGTCCTTGGTGACGAGCACGTCGGAGCCGTGGTCGCGCATCAGGGCCAGCTCGCCGTCGAGGGAGTAGGGCCCGCGGCTGGTCACCAGCCGCCATGCCTCCGGCAGCACCAGGTCCGGCACGTCGACCACGCGCGCCAGCACCGGGCGCCCGTGCAGGCGGGGCACGAACCGTGCCAGCTCCTGGCGCCCCACGGTGAGGAAGGGCGCCCGGCCCAGCTCGCCGGCGACGTCGGCGGCCTGCTCGTGCGTGTCGACCCAGGTCCACGACGGTCGGCTCCGGTCGGCCCAGCCGGGCCGCTCCAGCCGCAGGAGCGGGACGCCTTCGGCAGCGCAGGCCGCGGCGGCGTTGCGCGTCATCCCCTGGGCGAAGGGGTGGGTCGCGTCGACCACGAGGTCGTAGTCGCGAAGGGCGGTGCGGAGCCCCGGCACCCCGCCGAAGCCGCCGATCCGGACGTCGCCGACGGGCAGCCGTGGCCGGGCCACCCGACCGGCGAGCGAGGAGGTCACCGGCACGCCGTCGGCCACGAGCAGCGCCGCGAGCTCGCGGGCCTCGGCCGTGCCGCCGAGCAGCAGCACCCTCATCCGAGCCGCCCCGTGATCGTCGGGAGCGCAGGCACGCCGTCGCTGGCGAGGGCGAGCAGCGCGTCGACGTCGAGGTGCTGTTCGACGAGGTCGGCCAGCAGGTCCAGGCGGCGGGCGCGAGCGGCGGGGAACGACGCGGTGGAGGCCACGTCGAGTGCGGCCGCGAGGTAGGCGGCGCGTGTCGGGTCGTCCTCGAGGCTGCCGTGCACCATGGTCCCGGTCACCGGACCGCGCTGCTGCTCCCCCTCGACCCGGCCGTGGTGGATCTCGTAGCCCGACGGCTCGACCAGCCTGAGCGTCTTCTCCGCGGCGAAGGTGGTGACCAGGTCGAGCAGCCCGAGACCCTCGACCGACGCACCGGCGGGCCCCTCCACTCCGTGCGGGTCGTCGATCCGGCGGCCGAGCATCTGGCAGCCGCCGCAGATGCCGAGAACGGGCCGTCCGGCAGCCGCGTGCCGGGTGATGGCCGCATCGAGCCCTCGCTCGCGCAGCCAGGCGAGGTCGGCGATCGTGGAGCGGGTGCCGGGGAGCACGACCAGGTCGGCGTCGGCGAGCCGACGCGGGTCGGAGACGAACTCCACGTCGAGGGCCGGCTCCAGTCCGAGCGCGTCGACGTCGGTGAAGTTGCTGATCCGCGGGAGCCGCACCACGGCGACCCGCCGGCCGGCCTCGGCCGCGGCGCGGCGGCCCTGCAGGTCGAGCGCGTCCTCGGAGTCGAGCCACAGGTCGGGGTGCCACGGGAGCACGCCGTACGTCGGCCGCCCGGTGCGCCGCTCGAGGTCGGCCAGGCCGGGCGCGAGCAGCGCCTCCTCGCCGCGGAACCGGTTCACCACGAACCCCGCGACCAGCCGCTGGTCCGCCGGCTCCAGCAGGGCGAGCGTGCCGTAGGCGGCCGCGAACCAGCCGCCGCGGTCGATGTCGCCCACCACGACGGTCGGGACGTCGCCGTGCCGGGCGAGGCCCAGGTTGACGTAGTCGGAGGATCGGAGGTTGATCTCCGCCGGGCTGCCCGCGCCCTCGGCGACGACGAGGTCGTAACGCGAGCGGAGGTCGTCGAAGGCGGCGAACGCCGACTCGGCGAGCCGGGCCCGGCCGTCGACCCAGCTGCGCGCCGAGACTTCGCCGTCGGGCCGGCCCATCCGCACCACGTGGCTGCGCCGGTCGCTCCCGGGCTTGAGCAGCACCGGGTTCATCGCCACCTCGGGCTCGGCTCCCGCCGCCAGCGCCTGCACCCACTGCGCGCGCCCGATCTCGCCGGCGTCCCCCGCGCCGTCGACCACGACCATCGAGTTGTTGGACATGTTCTGCGCCTTGAACGGCGCCACCTTGATCCCGCGCCGCGCGAACGCCCGACACAGCCCGGTCACCACGATGCTCTTGCCGGCGTCGGAGGTGGTGCCGGCGACGAGGAGGGCGGTCACGCGACCCGCCGCAGCAGGAACAGGTCCATCACCCAGCCCGCCTCTGCCCTGGCCGCCGCGCGCCCGGCCTCGATCTCGCCGACCACGTCGCCGACCCGCCCGCTCACCAGCCGCTCCCCCGTGCCGCCGAGGTTGGCGCCCCACCACACCTGCCAGTCGTCGAGGCCGTCGAGGTCGACGCCGGAGGTGAGCATCACGACGAGGTTGTCCTGGCCCGCCGCCACGTCGTCGCGCAGCCGTCGTGCGGTGGTCACGTGCACGGGCTGGCCGACCTCGTGCAGGACCACCCGGTGCCGCGCGGCCAGCAGCTGCGGCGCGCTGATGCCGGGCAGCACGTCGAACGGCACGCCGAGCGCCTCCACGACGCGGATCGTGCCGTCGTAGAGGGAGGGGTCGCCCCAGACCAGGAACGCGGCCACGCCGCCCCGCTCCTCCAGCACGGTGCGGTACGCCGCCAGCCGGGCGTCGTACCAGTCGGAGACGGCGCGTCCGTACCCCTCGCCGGTCAGTCCCGGCGACCGGTCGCGCTCCGGGTCGGGCACCACGACCAGCTCCACGCCGTGCCTCTCGCACACCGCGCGGCGTACGGCGAGCAGCGGGTCGTCCGCGCGCTTCTCCACCGCCACGGCGTAGTCGCACCCGCGCAGCGCCGAGGCGACCTCCGGGGTCACGTGCTGTGGCCCCATGCCGAAGCCGAGCACGCGCACCGACGCGGCGGCCGAGGCGCTCACCGACGGGCTCACCGGTCCTCCAGGTCGCCCTCGACCTCGAGGTAGGCGGCCTGCAGGTCCGCGAGGACCTCGGGGTCGGGCTCCGCCCAGAGGCCCCGCTCCGCGGCCTCGTGCAGCCGCTCGACGATGCTGCGCAGCGCCCACGGGTTGGACGTGCGGAGGAACTCCTGGTTCGTCTCGTCGAGGACGTACTCCTTCGCCAGCGACTCGTACATCCAGTCGTGCACGACCCCGGCGGTGGCGTCGAAGCCGAAGAGGTAGTCGACCGTGGCCGCCAGCTCGAAGGCGCCCTTGTAGCCGTGACGCTGCATCGCGCCGATCCAGCGCGGGTTCACCACGCGGGCCCGGAAGACCCGGTTGGTCTCCTCCTGCAGGGTCCGGGTCCGGACGGCGTCGGGGGTGGTGGAGTCGCCGACGTAGGCCTTGGGGTCGGCGCCGGTCAGCGCGCGGACGGTGGCGACCATGCCGCCGTGGTACTGGAAGTAGTCGTCGCTGTCGGCGATGTCGTGCTCGCGGGTGTCGATGTTCTTCGCGGCGACCTTGATCCGGCGGTAGTTGGTGCGCATGTCGTCGGCGGCCGGCGCCCCGTCGAGGTCGCGGCCGTAGGCGAAGCCGCCCCAGGCCGTGTAGACCTCCGCCAGGTCGGCGTCGTCGCGCCAGGTGCCGGACTCCACCGCCTGCAGGATGCCGGCGCCGTACGAACCCGGCTTGGAGCCGAAGATCCGGGTGGTCGCGCGCCGCTCGTCACCGTGCTCGGCCAGATCGGCGCGCATGTGGGCGCGGACGAAGTTCATCTCGTCCGGCTCGTCCAGCGCCGCGACCATCCGCACCGCGTCGTCGAGCATCGCCACCACGTGCGGGAAGGCGTCGCGGAAGAACCCGGAGATCCGGACGGTCACGTCGACCCGCGGCCGCCCCAGCTCCTCCAGCGGTACGACGACCAGCTCGGTCACCCGACGCGACGCCTCGTCCCACTCGGGCCGCACGCCCAGCAGCGCCAGCACCTCGGCGATGTCGTCGCCGCTGGTGCGCATCGCCGAGGTGCCCCAGACCGAGAGGCCCACGGACTCGGGATAGCGGCCCTCCTCGTCGAGGTAGCGCTGCAGCAGCGAGTCGGCCATCGCCAGGCCGGTCTGCCAGGCGAGGCGGGACGGCACGGCGCGGGGGTCGACGGTGTAGAAGTTGCGGCCGGTCGGCAGCACGTTGACCAGGCCCCGCAACGGCGATCCCGACGGCCCGGCCGGCACGAAGCCGCCGTCGAGCGCGTGCAGCACCGCGTCGAGCTCGTCGGTCGTGCGGGCGAGCCGCGGCACGACCTCGGTCGCCGCGAACCGCAGCACCGTCCGCACGTCGGCGTCGGCGTGCAGGTCGTCGACGCGCTCGGGGTCCCAGCCGGCCTTCTCCATCGCCTCGACCAGCTCGCGGGCCTGCGCCTCCACCCGGTCCACCTCGGTGGTGGGCGCGTCGGCCGCGAGACCCAGGGCGCTCCGCAGGCCGGGCACCGACCTGGCCTGCCCGCCCCAGACCTGCGCGGCGCGCAGGATGGCGAGCACGAGGTTGACCCGGGCCTCGCCGTCGGGCGCCTGCCCGAGGACGTGCAGGCCGTCGCGGATCTGGGCGTCCTTGATCTCGCACAGCCAGCCGTCGACGTGCAGCAGGAAGTCGTCGAACTCCTCGTCCTCGGGGCGGTCCTCCAGCCCGAGGTCGCGGTGCATCTGCGCTGCCTGCATGAGCGTCCAGATCTCGCCCCGGATCGCGGCCAGCTTGGCCGGGTCCATCGCCGAGATCTTGTCGTACTCCTCCAGCAGCCCCTCGAGCCGCGCGATGTCGCCGTAGCTCTCCGCGCGGGCCATCGGCGGCACCAGGTGGTCGACGATGGTCGCGTGCGCCCGGCGCTTGGCCTGCGCCCCCTCTCCCGGGTCGTTGACGAGGAAGGGGTAGATCAGCGGCAGGTTGCCGATCGCCGCGTCGGTGGCGCACGACGCCGAGAGCGCCGCATTCTTGCCGGGCAGCCACTCCATCGAGCCGTGCTTGCCGAGGTGGACCACGGCGTGCGCGCCGAAGCCGTGCTCGACCCACTTGTACGCCGCCAGGTAGTGGTGGCTCGGCGCCAGGTCGGGGTCGTGGTAGATCGCCACCGGGTTCTCCCCGAACCCGCGCGGCGGTTGGATCATCAGCACCACGTTGCCGGCCCGGATGGTCGCCAGCACGATCTCCCCGTCGTCGTTGACGAACAGCGACCCGGGCGACTCCCCCCACGCCTCGACCATCTCCTCGCGCAGGTCGGCGGGAAGGCCGGCGGTCCACGCGTCGTAGTCGGCCTTGCCGATCCGGACGTGGGCGTCGGTGAGCTGCGCCTGGGTCAGCCATTCCTCGTCCTGCCCGCCGGCGGCGATCAGCGCGTGGATCAGCGCGTCACCGGCCTCGGTGTCGTCGGCCATGGTCAGGACGCGAGCGACGTCGTTGTCCGCGCCGAGGTCGTAGCCGGCGTCGCGGAGCCGTCGCAGCAGCCGGACCGCGGAGACCGGCGTGTCGAGGCCGACGGCGTTTCCGACCCGGGAGTGCTTGGTGGGGTAGGCGCTGAGCATCAGCGCGAGCCGCTTGTCCGCGTTCGGCACGTGGCGCAGCCGGGCGTAGCCGACGGCGAGGCCGGCGACCCGGGCGCACCGCTCCGGGTCGGCGACGTACGACGGCAGGCCGGCCGGGTCGTCGGGGTCGACCTCCTTGAAGGAGAACGGAGCGGTGCTGATCCGCCCGTCGAACTCCGGGATCGCCACCTGGTTGCCGTAGTCCAGCGGGGTGACGCCGTCGTCGGAGGCCTCCCACTCGGCGCGGCTGCTGGTCAGGCACAGCCCCTGGAGGACCGGGATGTCGAGGGCGGCCATCCGCTCGACGTCCCAGGTCTCGTCGTCGCCACCCGCGCTGGCGGCGGCCGGCACGGTGCCGCCCGCGGCGAGCACGGTCACCACGAGCGCGTCGAGGTCGCCGAGGGCGTCGTAGAGCTCGTCGGGCGCGGCCCGCAGCGAGCCCGCGAACACCGGAACGGCGACGGCCTCCCCGGTTGCGTCGATCGCGTCACAGAGGGCGTGCACGAAGTCGGTGTTCCCGCTCGCGTGGTGGGCGCGGTAGAACAGCACGCCCACCCGCGCGGACGGCGGGGCCGTCGCCGTGGCCGACGTCGAGCGCGCCGGCCGCTCCAGCAGGCCCCAAGCGGGGATCACCTCCGGCGGCTCGAACCCCTCGCCGGTGAGCAGCACGGTGTCGGAGAGGAAGCGGTGCAGCTGCGCCAGGTTGCGCGGCCCGCCCTCGGCGAGGTAGCGGTGCGCGTCGGCGGCGACCCCGACGGGGACGGTCGACTCCTCCATCAGCTCCGCGCTGGGGGTCAGCTCGCCACCGAGGACCACGACCGGGCGTCCGGCGGCGCGGACCGCGGCCAGCTCGGCGTCGTACTGCTGCGGCGAGCCGAGCAGCCGCACCACGACCAGGTCGCTGCCGGCGGCGAGCGTGGTCAGGTCGGCGACCTCGCACCGCGACGGGTTCGCCCACCGGTAGTCGGCCCCGCTGGCGCGGGCCGAGAGCAGGTCGGTGTCGGACGTGGACAGAAGTGCAACCCGCACGGGCTCCTCCTCGGGGTTCTCGCCCCTCATCGGTCGGACGCGCCGCGGCCAGTGTCTGGCTCTCCCCAGCCGTCCGGGGACGGAGAGGGATCACAGTGGCGGAACCGCCCCGGGCTTGCACCGGGTTCCTGCTCCACGGGCGTGTGGGCGCTCAGCCTACGGTGATCGGTGTGAGCACGCAGCAGGCGCCCGGCCTCCAGGTCGCGGTGCACGGACATCCGAACGCCGACACCCTCCTCCTGTGGCACCCGCTGGTGCGCTCGGAGCCGGACCGGGTCGCGGCCCTGGCGACCCGGATCGCGGGCCGCGGCGGCTTCCGGGTCGTCGTGCCGCACTGGGTCGACGGTCGCGACCTGCTGCGGTCGGTGCGCTACGCGCGGGAGTCGTCGGTGCACCCGCCGGACGACCTGTCCCTGGTCGGCTACGAGGAGGCCGGTGTCGCGGCGCTCAGCCTGACGCTCCACCAGCGCCGCCTCGGGATCGGCCTGTCCCGCGCGACGTGCGTCGACGCGGTGGGCGGCGTGGACCCGATCAGCGGCCACCCGCTGCCCGAACCCGTCGCCGGCCCCGGAACCGGGGTGGCGACCAAGGTCGACATAGTCGCCGGAGCCGCCGACGACGCCGCCGCCTGGGCGCCGGCAGCCGTCGACCGCTGGCGGTCAGCCGGCTGGGAGGCGACGCTGGTGCCCGCCGATCAGTTCACCTGGCGGGTGTAGCCCTCCCAGTACGGCGCCCGCAGCTTGAACTTCTGCAGCTTGCCGGTCGCGGTCCGGGCCAGCTCGGTGCGGAACTCCACCGACGTCGGAGCCTTGTAGCCGGCCAGCCGGTCCTTGCACCAGCGGATCAGCTCCGCCTCGGTCTCGGCGCCCGGCTCGGCGTCTCCGGTGAGCACGACGAGAGCCTTGATCGTCTCGCCCCACTTCTCGCTCGGCACGCCGATCACGCAGACCTCGGCCACCGCCGGATGGGAGAACAGCGCGTCCTCGACCTCGATGGAGGAGACGTTCTCCCCGCCGGTGATGATCACGTCCTTCTTGCGGTCGGCGATCGTCAGGTACCCGTCGTCCCCGAGGAACCCACCGTCCCCGGTGTGGAACCAGCCGTCCGCGAGCGCCTTCGCCGTCTCCTCGGGCTGCTCCCAGTAGCCCTCGAGCACCACGTTGGAGCGGGCCAGCACCTCGCCGGCGCCCTCCTCGGACTGGTCGATGGCGAGCCGGACGCCCAACGCGGGTGCTCCGGCGCGGGTGAGCCGCTGCGCCCGCTCCTCGGCCGGCAGGTCGTCCCACTCGGCGCGGCTGCGGTTGAAGGTCAGCAGGGGCGAGGTCTCGGTCAGGCCGTAGATCTGGATGAACTCCCAGCCGAGCTCCTCCTGCACCCGAAGCACCGTCTTCGTCGGCGGCGGGGCGCCGGCCATGATGATCCGCACCCGGTCGCGCCCGGGGATCGGTCCGTCCCAGTCCTGCGCGGCGTCCAGCACGGCGGCCGCGACGGCGGGCGCCGCGCACATCACGGTCACGCCGTGGTCGCGGACCCGGCGCAGGATCTCGGCGCCGTCCACCTTGCGGAGCACGACGTGCTGCGCGCCGATGCCGGTCATCGCGAACGGCATGCCCCAGCCGTTGGCGTGGAACATCGGCAGCGTGTGCAGGTAGACGTCGCGGTCGCTGATCTGGGCGTGCAGCCCGAACGTCAGGGCGTTCACCCAGATGTTGCGGTGGGTGATCTGCACGCCCTTCGGCCGCGCCGTGGTGCCCGAGGTGTAGTTGATCGTGGCGGTGGCCGCCTCGTCCGGCTGCCAGTCCTTGGGCTCGGCGCCCGGGGCCGCGTAGAGCGCGTCGTCGTCGCCCAGGAGGAATTTGTGCTCGCAGGTCACCTCGGCGAGCGAGTCCTCCAGCTCCGGGTCGACGTAGAGCACGCGGGCGCCGGAGTGGTCGACGATGTACTGGACCTCGTCGGGCCGCAGCCGGAAGTTCACCGGTACCAGCACCCGTCCCCAGCCGCTCACGCCGAAGAACGAGGTCAGCAGCCGGCTGCTGTTGTGGCTGACCACCGCGACCCGCTCACCGACGCCGATGCCCAGCTCGTCGAGCCGCGCGGCCTGCCGCCGCGCCAGCTCACCCACCTGCCGGTAGGCGAGCTCTCCCTGGCTCGCCGCGGGCTGCGTCGGCTCGTCCACCACGCCGACCCGGTCGCCGTACACCTGCACGGCCCGGTCGAGGAAGTCGTTGACGCTGAACGGTACGAACACGGGGCGCCTCCTGGGATGGCCGGATGTGACTCCTGCCACTCTAGGAGCGGCTGGTTCGGACGGCCGCCCGACCCGGGACGTCGTACGACGAGCGGCGGGTCCGCTGCGCCGAGCGGCTCCGCCGCCGAAGATGAGAGACCTCTCATCCCGGGCTCACCCGTGCCCCACCATCGGGCAGGATCGTGTCCGCCATGAGCACGTTCACCAGAGCCCTCGTCGCCCTCGCCGTCGTGCTGCCGCTCGGTGGCTTCGTCGCCGGGTCGCTGGTGAGCGCGGCGAGCGACGAACCCCCGGCCCGGGCCCCGATCGAGCTCGACGACACCGCACCCTCCGCGACGCCGTCGACCGCGGCCCCCTCTCGGAGTCCTCGGGAGCGCCGGGGCCGCGACGACCGGGCCGAGGAGCGCAGCGGCGACTCCGCGGACGACAATGGCGAGGCCCCGGCCCCTCGGCCCCAGCCGGTCCCCCGTGACGACGACCGTGTCGACCGGGACGACCGGGACGACCGGGACCGCCGGGACGACCGGCAGCGCGGCGACCGAGACGACGACAGGGACGACAGGGACGACACCGACGATGACGACGAGGGGGACGACGACGGGGGTGACGGGGACGACGGGGACGACGACTGAGCGACCCCGGCGCCCCAGCATCTCGGTCCGGACGCGGATCACCCTCACCGTCGCCGTGCTCGTCGCCGCCGCCCTCGCAGGAGCCGGCGTGATCGTCCAGGTGGTCGAGCGCGGCCGGATCGAGCAGTCGGTCCAGCGCGAGGTCGAGCAGGAGCTGGAGGAGTTCGAGGCGCTGCAGCGGGAGGGCGTTGACCCGCAGACCGGCCGGCCGTTCGACGTGGAATCGCTGCTCCGCAGGTTCCTCGAGCGCAACGTGCCCGACGACGACGAGCTGCTCGTCGCCTGGTACGACGGCGAGCCGCGCTACCAGTTCCCGCAGGCCCACCAGGACGACCTCCCCCAGGACCCCGCGTTCCAGACGGCCGCCCGGCCGCTGGTCACCGCCGGCGGCTCCACGCGCATCGACACCGACCGGGGCGAGGTCCGGATCACCAGCCAGCCGGTCACCCAGGGCCGGGAGACCGGTGCCCTGCTGGTCGTGGCCTACCTGGACGAGGACCGCGCCGAGCTGCAGGACACGATGCGCACGTACGCGATCGTCGCGCTCCTCTCCCTGCTGATCGTGGCCGGCGCTGCCGCGTGGCAGTCGGGGCGGCTCCTGCGGCCCCTGCGCGTGCTGCGCGAGACGGCCGACGAGATCCGGGCCACCGACCTCTCCCGGCGCATCCCCGAGACCGGGCACGACGACCTCACGGCGCTCAGCCGCACGGTCAACGGCATGCTGGCGCGCCTGGAGGCGGCGTTCGACGGCCAGCGGCAGTTCCTCGACGACGCCGGCCACGAGCTGCGCACCCCGCTCACCGTTCTCCGAGGCCATCTCGAGCTGCTCGACTCCGCCGATCCGAGCGAGGTGGCGGAGACCAGGGCGCTGCTGCTCGACGAGGTGGACCGGATGTCGCGCCTGGTGGGCGACCTGATCCTGCTGGCGAAGAGCGACCGTCCCGACTTCCTCTCCCTCGAGCCGACCGACCCGGGCGAGCTGGTCGCGGCCGCGCTGGGCAAGTCGCGCGCGCTCGGCGACCGTGACTGGGTGCTGGACCTGCCGCCCGAGGGGCTCCCCGAGGAGCTGGTGCTCGACCGGCAGCGGATCACCCAGGCACTGCTCGCGCTCGCCGACAACGCGGTCAAGCACACCCGCCGAGGGGACCGGATCGCGGTGGGAGCCGCGGTCACGGGGACGACCTTCGCGTGCTGGGTCCACGACAGCGGGCCGGGCGTCGCCCCCGAGGATCGGAGCCGCATCTTCCAGCGCTTCGGGCGCGCCGTCGTACCCCCGGGCGACGAGGGCTTCGGCCTCGGCCTCTCCATCGTGGCCGCGATCGCGCACGCCCACGGCGGTCGGGCGTACGTCGACCCCGACGTGCCGGCCGGTTCCGGAGCGCGGTTCGTCGTGGCGGTGCCCGTCGTCCGCCCCGCCGACGGCGCTCTCCGAGACGGTGCCGAGGAGGCGCGATGGCCCGCATCCTGATCGTGGAGGACGAGCAGCGGATCGCCTCCTTCATCGCCAAGGGCCTGCGTGCCGAGGGCCACCAGACCACGGTGGCCGCCGACGGCCCCGCGGGACTGGACCACGCGCTGTCCGGCGAGTTCGACCTCGTGGTGCTCGACATCGGGCTGCCCGGCGTGGACGGCTTCGAGGTCCTCGACCAGCTGCGCGCGCAGGGCTCCCGGGTGCCGGTCATCGTGCTGACGGCGCGCGACTCGGTGGCCGACACGGTGACCGCCCTCGAGGGTGGCGCGGACGACTACATGCCCAAGCCCTTCCGGTTCGCCGAGCTCAGCGCGCGGGTGCGGCTCCGGCTGCGCCAGTCGGTCCCCGCCGACGGCGCGGGAGCCCCGGCCTCGCTCGACGCCGGAGGCGTGCGCCTGGACCTGCGGACCCGCCGCGCCACCGTGGGCGGGAGGGAGGTCGAGCTGTCGGCCCGCGAGTTCGCGCTGGCCGAGATCTTCCTCCGCAACGCCGGCCAGGTCCTCTCCCGCGAGCAGCTCCTGGATCACGTGTGGGGGTTGGACTTCGACCCCGGGTCCAACGTGGTCGACGTCTATGTCGGCTACCTGCGGAGGAAGCTCGGCGCCCGGTCGATCAGCACGGTCCGCGGGATGGGCTACCGGTTCGACCGGTGAGTCCTGCGGCCCACGGAGCCCTGCCGAACCAGGCGGCCCAGGGTCAGGGCCGCGCCTTCCAGCTCAGCCGGGGCTTCGGCAGGGCGGCCAGCTCCGGCTCGAGCGCCTCGGCGACCTCATGCGGCAGCGGCCGGTCGGCCGGGTCGGGCTCCAGCATCGCGTGGATCGCCTTCGCCACCACGGCGGGGACGTCGGGCGGCAGCTCGGCGGGCGGCACGAGCAGCTGGGGGAACCGTGCGGACGGCTCCTCGGCACCCGGGTCGCCCTCCGGGAACGGGCGGTAGCCGGCCACCGCGTGGAAGAGCGTCGACCCCAGGCCCCAGACGTCGCTCGCCGGCCCCGGCCGCCCGTACGGACCGGGCGCGGCCTGCTCGGGAGCCATGTAGGCGTCGGTGCCGATGTTGCCGGTGATCTCCGCCGCGCGCTCGGCCGACCGCGCGACCGACAGGTCGATCAGCCGGGCCGGTGCGCCCATCACGACGTTGCTCGGCTTGAGATCGAGGTGGCACACGTCGGCGTGGCGGAAGAAGTGCAGCGCGGACGCGAGGTCGATCGCGAGCGGCAGGTACTGCTGCGGCGACAGCCGCCGGTGCCTCCGGATCAGGTGCGCCAGGCTCGGCCCCTCGACGTGCTCGAGCACGAGGTGCGGCCGCTCCGCGTCCGCGTCGTGGCGCAGCCCGCGGACGACCACCGGGTGGTGCGCGACGTCGAGGGCGGTCGCCTCACGCACCATGCCGCGCAGGGTGTGCTCGTCGCCGACCTCGTCCGGGCGGACGACCTTGACCACCACCGGCCCGTAGGTGATCTCGTCGAACGCGAGATAGGCCTCGTAGGCCGAGCCACCCCCGAGCAGCCGCATCGCGGTCAGCTCGGGGGTGATCGCGTCACCCTCGGTGAATCCCCAGGACGACAGCTCCACGGCCGACCTCACCGCCGGGTGTTGTTGCGGCTGCGGTCGTTGGTGCGGTTGGCGGACCAGTCCCGCTTCTTCGGACCCTTCCCGTCATGGGTCCAGTCCCGGACCGCCCGCCCAGACCGGCTGTCGTCGCGACCGCTGCGAGCACCGGTGCGGGACCGGTCGCCGCTGTTGCCAGTGCGCGAGGCGCGGCTGCGCGTGGTGTCCACGTCACGGGCGACGACGCGGCGCGAGGCGTCGTCATCGTCGTCATCATCGTCGGAGACGAGGACGATGTCGGGCGTCTCCTCGTCCCGCTTCAGGGCCAGCTGCCGGTCACCGGCGTCGGCCGGGAAGGCCAGCAGGCTCACGGTCAGGCCCGAGGCCAGCAGACCGGCGACGCCGGTCATCGTCGCCACGAGGGGCTTCTTCTGCATGGTGGTCCTCCTCCATCGTCGACACCGGTCGGTCCGACGTCGTGGCAGAACCATCCCGACCGGGCGTGAGGTGGCCGTGAGCCCTCGATGAGAGCCCTCTCATCAGTCCGAGCAGCGACCGGAGTCAGCCGGCACCTTTCGGGTAGAGACGCGGGTAGTCGTTCGACGACGAGCGCGCGATCGCCGTCGACGGCGAGGCTCCGGCCGGTTCAGACGAGCAGCCGGTCGGAGCCGACTCCGCGTACGCGGCTGTGAGAGTCGGATCACACGTCCCCTCCCGCCGGCTGCCTCGTTGGAGGACTACTCGGGTTCTCGGGTTCCTGCACGCACCGATCTGGGACACCCAACGATGACCCCCCACGACATCGCAGCCGACCTGCTGCACCGCATCGCCCGCGGCGAGCTCCGCCCCGGGCAGCCGCTGCCCACGATCAGGCAGCTCCAGGACCGGTACGACGCCAGCCGGCACGAGGTCGGCCAGGCGCGACGGCTGCTCGTCGCGCACGGCGCCATCGAGCTGCGTCGTGGCGCGGGCGCCATCGTCCTGCCCGGAGCGGCGACCGCCCCGGGGGACCCGCTCCCGGAGCTCGAGGAGCTGCGCTCGCGGCTGGCGCGGGAGATCGACGACCTGAGGACGGTGCTCGCCGATCCGGCCGTCTGGCCCACGCCGCCGGACGACCGGTCCTGAGGGGCCGCCACCGGGAAGCCGCGTCAGGCACCGGATCGCTAGGACCCTTCGGAGATGGGTGCCTAGTCACCATGGACCATGGTCCCGCCTCCCCCGGCCAGTCTTGACGCCGGGCTCTTCACCTGCACACCACGACCGGCGACACTGCGGTAGTGGCCAATGAGAACCTGATCCGCGTCTACCTCGTCGACGACCACGAGGTCGTCCGCCGTGGCGTCGCCAGCCTCCTCGAGGCCGACCCGTCGATCCAGGTCGTCGGCCAGTCCGGCAGCGCCACGGTCGCCCTGCGCGAGATCCTCGCCCTGCGCCCCGACGTCGTCGTCCTCGACAACCACCTCCCCGACGGCAGCGGCATCGACGTCTGCCGCGAGATGCGCGCCACCGACCCCGCCATCAAGGCCCTCATCCTCACCACCTACGACGACCCCGAAGCCATCTCCGCCGCCATCCTCGCCGGCGCCTCCGGCTACGTCCTCAAACGCATCGAGGGCAACTCCCTGGTCAGCGGCATCCGCCTCGTCGCCGGCGGCCACTCCCTCATCGACCCCACCGTCGCCAGCCGCGTCGTGGAGCAGATGGAGATGCAGAAGAAGTCCCTCGACGTCATCACCGAGCTCACCCCCCAGCAACGCAAGATCTTCTTCCTCATCGCCGAAGGCATGACCAACCGCCAGATCGCCGAACAGCTCTACCTCGCCGAGAAGACCGTCAAGAACCACGTCACCGGCCTCCTCGCCCGCCTCGGCCTCCAACACCGCACCCAGGCCGCGCTCCTGGCCGTCCGCCTCACCGAGGCCCGAGGCGAGCGGGTGCCGCGGCCCGCGACCACCGCCGGCCCGGCGTCAGGCCGATCGGCTTCGCTGCAGACGGCTGTCTGAGCGCGCTCAGACCTCGACGTCGAAGTAGACGTCGTCGGAGGCGAGCCACTGGGTGCGGACGGTGCCCGCATCGTCGAAGGTGACCAGTGCGCGGTCGCGCGCGGCGTTCCACTTCAGGACCAGGCCGGGCACGGTGGTGCCCTCGACCCGTACGTGCACTTCGGCAGAGGTCTGCATGACCACCCCGTCCCGGCTCTCAGTGGCCGTCAGTGTGGCGGTCGCTTGCCTCGACACTACGCCCCGACCGGCGCCACGCCTAACGCACGACCCGATCGGGGTCCAGAATTTGCACTCGCGGTCCGGGTGGGCGCAACAGGGATCGAACCTGTGACCGCCTCGTTGTAAGCGAGGAGCTCTACCGCTGAGCTATGCGCCCCAGAAAGCCGCCTCAGCGTAGCGGAGGGGGTTCGCCCACGAGGAACCGCCGGCAGCGTGGCGCGAGGCGCCGCCGGCGAGCTTGCTCGCCCGCTTCGCGCCGGAGACACGCTCGGCCAAAAAGCGCTGAACCGCCGGCGTCTCGGGTCACCAGCGGTTCAACGAGTACGACTCTAGCCGCGGCGCGCGAGGCGGCCAACCGTTCGCGCAGATTTCGTTGAAAAATCCCCAGAACGGACTAGACAGCCGGGACCGGGTCCCCCGCGATCACGCACCGGCCGCCGCATGCAGGGCGGCGAGGTGCGCACGGAGGTCGCGCGGCTCGGTCTTGTCGTGATGGACGGCCCAGCTGACGCGGCCCGCCCTGTCCACGACGTACGACGACCGCTCGGGGCAGCCCGCGGAGGGGTCGAAGACCCCGTAGGCGCTGGAGACGGCACCGTGCGGCCAGAAGTCGCTCAGGAGCGGGAAGTTCAGGCCGTCGGCGTCGCTGAAGGCACGCAGGGCGTAGACCGGGTCGCAGGAGATGGCGAGCACCTCGGTGTCGAAGGTGAGGAACTCGTCCAGGTGCGCCCGGATGACGCCCATCTCGCCGGTGCACACGCCGCTGAAGGCGTAGGGGTAGAAGACCAGGGCCACCGCCTTCGCGCCGCGGTACGACGACAGGGTGACGTCCTGCCCGAACTGGTCGCGCAAGGTGAAGTCGGGGGCGGGGGCGCCGAGCTCGATGCCCGCCGCTGCGCTCACTCCTGCGCCTCGTGGGAGGCGAGCTCGCGCTTGAGCACCTTGCCGGTCGCGTTGCGCGGCAGCTCCTCGAGGAAGACGATCTCGCGAGGGACCTTGTAACGGGCGAGGTTCTGCCGCACCCACCCCTTCAGGTCGTCCTCGGTGACCGACGGCGCGTCGGAGCCCAGCACCACGAACGCCCGGAGCCGCTTGCCGAAGTCGTCGTCGTCCACGCCGACGGCGGCGACCTCGGCCACCGCCTCGTGGCGGGCGAGGCAGTCCTCGACCTCCTTGGGGAAGACGTTCTCGCCGCCGGAGACGATCATCTCGTCGTCGCGACCCTCGACGAAGAGGCGGCCCTCCTCGTCGAAGCGGCCGACGTCGCCGGAGGACATCAGCCCGTCGATGACCTCCTTGCCGCCACCGCCGGTGTAGCCCTCGATCTGCAGGTCGTTGCCGACGAAGATCCGACCGGGCTCCCCCTGCGGCACCTCCTTGCCGTCGGTGTCGAAGATCTTCACCACGGTCGCGTGCGGCAGCCGCCCCGCGCAGCCGGGTGACTCGCGCAGGTCCTGCGGCGTGGCGATCGAGGCCCACGCGATCTCGGTCGAGCCGTAGACGGAGTAGAGGTTGTCGCCGTACCGGTCCATCCAGCGGGTCGCGAGGTCGCCGGGCAGCGCCGACCCCGAGGAGGCGACCGCCTTCAGCTCGGGCAGGGCGTACTGGTCGAGGGTCTCCTGCGGCAGGGCGAGGATCCGCTGGAGCATGACCGGGATGACGACGAAGGAGTCGCAGCGCTCCTCACGCAGCAGGCGCAGCGCCCCTTCGGGGTCGAACTTCCGGGTGAGGACCAGGGTGGTGCCCAGCAGCATCGCCAGCTGGTAGTGGGCGAACCCCCAGGTGTGGAACAGCGGGGCGGCGACGTGGCACTTCCAGCCGCTGCGCAGCGGCATGAGCGACAGCAGCGAGACCGCGGCGGGCACCCCGCCCTGCGGACGGGGAGCGCCCTTCGGCGTGCCGGTGGTGCCGGAGGTGAGGATGATCGTGCGGCCGCTGCGGCCGGGCGGGTTCAGGTCGTGGGTCTTCCCGGCCTCGGTGGACGCGGCGATCATGCCCTCGATCGAGTCGGCGGTGGGCTCGCCGTCGGTCCACGCCAGCACACGGTCCTCGATGTCGGCGTCGGCGAGCAGGTCGGTGAACTCCTCGTCGTGCACCACGACGCGGGGCTTCTCCCGCTCGACGACGTCGGCCAGCTGCGGGCCGGCGAACGCGGTGTTGAGGTAGAGGACGTCGGCGCCGAGCTTGCTGATCGCGACCGACGCCTCGATGAAGCCGCGGTGGTTGCGGCACATCACCGCGACCCCGTCGCCGGTGCGCACGCCGCGGGCGCGCAGGGCGTGGGCGAGGCCGTTGCTGCGCGTGTGCAGCTCGGCCCAGGTGATCGAGCCCCGCTCGTCGACGATCGCGGTCCGGTCGGGCACGCGCAGCGCGAGGGTCTTGAACCCGCCGGCGGGCGTCGTGCTCCACTGCCGCAGGGCGTTGAGCAGCCCCGCGAGGACCACCGGCGAGTACGGCCGGACGATTCCCGACTCGGTGAGGATCTTCAGGCTGACGGCAGCGTCCTTGAGGCGCGTCGGGAGCGTACGCATGGGCCTATTCTCAGGCGACGGTCTTCGGCGCGACCAGGCGGGTGGCCGCCCAGTCCTTGCTCACCGTCGCCGTGGTCGTCTGGGACAGGCCGGCGATGGGCGCGGCCTCCGCGATGTCGGCCGGGTCGACCGCGCCGGGACGTCCCACCTTCGGGGTCAGCAGCCAGATCACGCCTCCGCCGACGAGGTCGGTCAGCGCGTCGACGAGCCCGTCCACGAGGTCGCCGTCGTCGTCACGCCACCAGAGCACGACCGCCTCGACCACGTTGCCGTAGTCGCCGTCGACCATGTCACCGTCGATGGCGTCCTCGATCGCGACGCGCAGGTCGTCGTCGGTGTCGTTGTCCCAGCCGAGCTCCTGGACCACCGTCCCGGGCTTGAGCCCCATCCGCTCGGCGGGTCCGGTCGGGCCGGATGAGTTGCTGCCGCCGGTGGCGGTCGAAGTCACGGTGTGTCCTCCAGGCTTTCTCGGGGGGGTACGACGACGCCCGCGGCGCGGGACTAGGGAGTAGTCCAGCGGAGTGGCAAGGTGCGGCGCAACCCCTCGGTACCCAGACCGCGGCGGAGAACGCTACTGCTGGGTAGATTTTCCCCTCTTCCGTTCGGTGCAACGATGGGCGAGTGACCGCTGACACCCCCGACGCCACCGGCGCCGGCGCCACCCCGGCCGGCCGTGAAGCATCCGTCCCATCGGTGATCCACGAGGGGCTGCCGACCCAGCTCCCGGACATCGACCCCGACGAGACCCAGGACTGGATCGACTCCTTCGACGCGCTGCTCGACGAGCGCGGGCGCGACCGGGCCCGCTACGTCATGCTGCGGCTCCTCGAGCGCGCCCGCGAGGCGGCGGTCGGCGTGCCCGCGCTGCGCAGCACCGACTACATCAACACCATCCCGCCCGAGCGCGAGCCGTGGTTCCCCGGCGACGAGGAGGCCGAGCGCCGGATCCGGGCGTTCATCCGGTGGAACGCCGCGGTGATGGTCTCCAGCGCCAACCGCAAGGGCCTGGAGGTCGGTGGCCACATCGCGACCTACCAGTCGTCCGCTTCCCTCTACGAGGTCGGCTTCAACCACTTCTTCCGCGGCAAGGACCACCCTGGCGGCGGCGACCAGATCTTCTTCCAGGGCCACGCCTCGCCCGGCATCTACGCCCGCGCCTTCCTCGAGGGCCGGCTCGACGAGCAGCAGCTCTACCGGTTCCGTCAGGAGGTGCAGCACGGCGCCGGGGCCGGCCTCTCGTCGTACCCCCACCCGCGGCTGATGCCGGACTTCTGGGAGTTCCCGACCGTGTCGATGGGCCTGACCGCCATCCACTCGATCTACCAGGCGCGGTTCAACCGCTACCTGGAGAACCGCGGCATCAAGGACACCGGCCAGCAGCGCGTCTGGGCGTTCATGGGCGACGGCGAGATGGCCGAGCCGGAGTCGCTCGGCGCCATCCGGGTCGCCGCCCGCGAGGAGCTCGACAACCTCGTCTGGGTGGTCAACTGCAACCTGCAGCAGCTCGACGGCCCGGTGACCGGCAACGGCAAGATCATCCAGGAGCTCGAGGCCAACTTCCGCGGCGCGGGCTGGAACGTGATCAAGGTGGTCTGGGGTCGCGAGTGGGACCCGCTGCTGGCCCGCGACGTCGACGGCGTGCTGGTCAACCGGATGAACACCACTCCCGACGGGGCGTTCCAGACCTACTCCGTGGAGTCGGGCGGCTACATCCGCGACAACTTCTTCGGTGCCGACCCGCGGCTGCGGGCGATGGTCGAGCACATGAGCGACGACCAGATCCGCAAGCTGCCGCGCGGTGGCCACGACTACCGCAAGGTGTACGCCGCGTTCGACGCGGCCACCAAGCACGCGGGCCAGCCGACGGTCATCCTCGCGAAGACGATCAAGGGCTGGACGATCGACGCGCTGGAGGGTCGCAACGCCACCCACCAGATGAAGAAGCTGACCAAGGACGACCTCCGGCGCTTCCGCGACCGGCTCTACCTCCCGATCAGCGACCGGGACATCGACCTCGCGTGGGAGGAGACCGGTGCGGCGCCGTTCTTCCACCCCGGCAAGGACGCGCCCGAGATCCAGTACATGCTCGAGCGGCGCAAGCAGCTCGGCGGCTCGCTGCCGAAGCGGGTGGACCGCTCCCGGATGCTGGAGCTCCCCGGCGACTCGGTCTACGCCGAGCTGAAGAAGGGCGCCGGCAACAACAAGGTCGCCACCACGATGGCGACCGTCCGGCTGCTCAAGGACTGGATGAAGGACCCGGGCATCGGCGCGCGCCTGGTGCCGATCGCGCCCGACGAGTACCGCACCTTCGGCATGGACGCGATGTTCCCGACGGCGAAGGTCTACAACCCGGCCGGGCAGAAGTACGAGTCCGTCGACCGCAAGCTGCTGCTCTCCTACAAGGAGTCCGCGCAGGGCCAGATGCTGCACGAGGGTATCTCCGAGGCCGGTGCCGTCGGCTCGGCGATCGCGGCCGGGTCGTCGTACGCGACGCACGGCGAGCCGATGATCCCGTTCTACATCTTCTACTCGATGTTCGGCTTCCAGCGCACCGGCGACTCGATCTGGGCGATGGCCGACCAGCTGGCGCGCGGGTTCCTCATCGGGGCCACCGCCGGTCGCACCACCCTCACCGGTGAGGGGCTGCAGCACGCCGACGGCCACTCCCCCCTGCTGGCGGCGACCAACCCCGCGGTCGTGCACTACGACCCGGCGTTCGCCTACGAGGTCGGCCACGTCATGCGCGCCGGCCTGGAGCGGATGTACGGCGCCACCGACGACCACCCGCGCGGCGAGGACGTCATCTTCTACCTCACCGTCTACAACGAGCCGGTCGACCAGCCGGCCGAGCCCGAGGACCTCGACGTGAGCGCCCTGCTCAAGGGCCTCTACCGCTACTCACAGGCCGACGGCGACGGACCGCGGGTGCAGCTTCTCGCCTCCGGCGTCGGCTTCCCGTGGGTCCTGGAGGCGCAGCGGCTGCTCGCCGAGGACTGGGGCGTCCGCGCGGACACCTGGTCGGTGACGTCGTGGAACGAGCTCGCCCGCGACGCCGTCGCGGTCGAGGAGTGGAACCTGCTGCACCCGGGCGAGGCGCACCGCACGCCGTACGTCACCGAGGCGCTCGGCGACGCGCCCGGCCCGGTGGTGGCCGTGTCCGACTTCATGGCGGCGGTGCCGCTGCAGATCGCCCGCTGGGTGCCCGGCGACTACCGCGTGCTCGGCACCGACGGCTTCGGCTTCGCCGACACCCGGCCGGCGGCCCGGCGCTACTTCCACGTCGACGCCGAGAGCGTCGTGGTCCAGGCGCTCCAGGCGCTGGCCGACGCCGGCGAGATCGACCCGGGCCGGGTGAAGGAGGCGGCGGACCGCTACCGGATCGACGACCCCACGGCCGTCGCCGGGGTCAAGCAGGAGGGCGGCGACGCCTGAGCCCGCTCACGGCCGGCCCGCTCGGTGCGCGCCTTCGCGGGCCCGGCCGCGCCGGCCGTGAGCATCCGGCGGAACCGCGCCCGGTTGTAGGTCGCCGGCTTCGTCGTGGTGACGAACTCGTCGAGGATCTCCACGAACCGCTCGGGATGGTCCTTGTGGGGGAAGTGGCCGGCGTCGTCGATCACCTCCACCCGGATGTCCGGGGCGAGGGCCGCGGCGTTGCTCGCGTGGTGCACGGCGATCACCTGGTCGTCACGCCCCCAGAGCACGGCCATCGGCATCGCCTCGCTGAGGTAGGCGCGGTCGGACATGGTCACGATCTGCCCGCGCCAGTCGATCACGGCGCGCACGAGGTGCCGGATCGCGAACCGGGTGCGGCGGTCCTTCCAGGACTCCAGGATGCAGGCGACCTCGTCGAGGTCGCGGGTGTACTTGCGCAGCGGCCCGCCGCCGTACGACGCCAGGGCGCGGAGCGCGGCCTCCTCGGCGTGCCGGACGCCGGGGAGGGTGAGCAGCTCCATCACGCTCCCCCAGCCGGGTGCCTGGATCAGCTTGATGAACGGCGTCACCTCGGGCCCGAGGCCTCCGGTGGCCACCAGCATCAGCCGCTGCGTCCGCTCGGGGAACTGGTAGGCGAACTGCATCGCGATGCCGCCACCGAAGCTGTGTCCCACGACCGTCACCTTGTCGATCCCGAGCACCGTCAGCAGGTCGCGCATGCCGTTGGCGTAGCCGCCGAGCGTGTAGTCGGCCCGCGGCTTGTCGGAGAGGCCGTGACCGAGGAGGTCGGGCGCGATCACCGTGTAGCGCTCGGCCAGCAGGTCGATCACCGGCTCCCACGTGGTGTGGTCGCAGGCGAGCCCGTGCAGCAGGAGCAGCGCGGGGCCCTCGCCCCTCTTGACGAACGCGCGTCGCTTGCCGTGCACGGTGGCGAACTGCACCGGGTGGGCGGGCTGGTCGGCCATGCCGTCTCCTCCCATGGGGGTGGCCGACGATTCAACCACGATGGTTGACACGGCAACGCGCGAGGTCCCGGTCGCGCGGCCCTACGCTGGGCGCATGGCACCGACCGATCCCGCCGCGCGTGCCCGGGCGACCCGGCAGCTTCGTGCGGCGACGGGCTCCCTCAGCACGGCCGCGATCGGCCGGATCGAGGCGGACCGCCCGTGGTTCCGGCGGCTGAGTGCCGAGGACCGCTCGTGGGTCGGGATGATCGTCCAGGCCGGTGTGCAGGCCTTCGTCGACTGGTTCGCCGAGGGCGGCGGCACCGAGCCCCGGGACGAGGAGCTGGTCGTCTCGGTCTTCGGTGCGGCGCCGCGGGCGCTGACCGGGGTGATCGACCTGCGCCAGACCGTCGACCTCATCAAGCTCACCATCGACGAGGTGGAGCACAACATCGACCGGCTGCTCGAGGCGGAGGTGGCGGCCGACGTGCATGCGGCCGTCCTCCGCTACGGCCGTGAGGTCGCGTTCGCGACCGCGGAGGTCTACGCGCGGGCCGCCGAGGTCCGCGGCCGGTGGGACGCCCGCCTCGAGGCCCTCGTCGTCGACGCCGTGCTCCGCGCCGAGACCGACGAGTCGGTGCTCTCCCGGGCCAGCGCCGTCGGATGGGCGGCCCGCGGCGAGGTGGCGGTGGTGGTGGGCTCCGCTCCGGCCGAGGTCTCCGGTGCGGCCACGGGCGCCTTCGACGCCGTCCGGCGCGCGGCCCACGAGCTGGGCCTGGACGCCCTGTGTGCGGTCCAGGGCCACCTCCTGGTCGTGATCCTGGGCGGGGTGGGCGCTCCGGACAAGGACGCCGCGGCTGTCGCGCCCCTCTTCGGCGAGGGCCCCGTGGTCGTGGGTCCGGTGGCGGGCGACCTGTCCTCCGCCCACGTCTCGGCCCGGGTGGCGCTGGGGGCGCTCCGCGCGGCCGCCGGGTGGCCGGAGGCTCCCCGGCCGGTGTGCGCCCACGACCTGCTGCCCGAGCGGATCCTGGCCGGCGACGAGACCGCCCGCGCCGAGGCGGTCGACCAGGTCTACCGCCCGCTCGCCGCGTCGCGCGGTGAGCTGGTCGAGACGCTCGCGGCCTACTTCGCTAACGGTGCGGCGATCGAGGCCACGGCCCGCGCGCTCTTCGTGCACGCCAACACCGTTCGCTACCGGCTCGGGCAGATCGGTGACGTCACCGGACTGACGCCGTCGGTCCCGCGCGACGCGCTGGTGCTCCAGCTGGCTCTCGTCCTCGGTCGGCAGGCGGACCCGCCGCGGTTGTAGGACTCCCACAAAGCGGGATCCCGAGATTCGTGGGCGGCGGACGCGCGGCAGCGGGTCCGGCACGGGCAGGCTGAAGCCGTGCTCGTGATCGTGGCTCCCGGACAGGGGGCGCAGACCCCCGGCTTCCTCTCGCCCTGGCTGGACGACCCGACGTTCGCCGCCCGCACGGAGTGGCTGTCGGCCGTCGCGGGGCTGGACCTCGCGCACTACGGCACGGACGCCGACGAGGAGACCATCCGCGACACCAGCGTCGCTCAGCCGCTGCTGGTGGCAGCCGGGCTGGTGGCGGCGCTCGAGCTGTTCCCGCACCCCGCCGACGCGTTCGCCCGGCTCGGCGCGGTGACCGGGCACAGTGTCGGTGAGATCACGGCCGCGGCCGGTGCCCGGGTGATCACCGCGGAGCAGGCCATGGTCCTCGTGCGCGAACGGGGGCGCGCGATGGCTCAGGCGGCCGCTGCCACACCGACCGGTATGACGGCGGTGCTGGGCGGCGACCGGGAGGAGGTGCTGGCCGTGCTCACGCAGCGCGGCCTCACCGCCGCCAACGACAACGGACCCGGGCAGATCGTCGCGGCCGGCACGCTCGAGCAGCTCGCCGACCTGGCGGCCGACCCGCCGGCGAGGGCGAAGCTGCGCCCGCTGTCGGTCGCCGGGGCCTTCCACTCCCCGCACATGGCGCCCGCCGTGGACCACGTCGCCGCGCTGGCGCGGTCGGTGTCGGTCCACGACCCGCGCACCCGGTTCGTCTCCAACACCGACGGCAACGTCGTGCACGACGGCCGGGAGGTCCTCGGCCGGATCGTCGGGCAGATCGCCCGCCCGGTCCGCTGGGACCTCTGTCTGGACACCATGGCCGACCTGGGCGTCACCGGCTTCCTCGAGATGCCGCCGGCCGGCACCCTGACCGGCATCGCCAAGCGGTTCTTCCGCGACCGCGGCCTGACGGTCGAGACGTTCGCCCTCACCAGCCCCGACCAGCTCGACGACGCCCGCGCCTTCGTCGAGCGACACGGCGAGGTCTCCCCCATCGACACCACCCCGACCTGGCGGATGGTGGTCTCCCCCGCCAAGGGCGTCTTCCACGTCGCCGAGGACGCCGTCGAGGTCGACCGCCTCTCCCCCGGGGTCGCCATCGGCGACGTGGCGAGCCTCCGCGACCGGATCACCGTCACCGCCACGCACGGTGGTCAGGTCGTCGAGTGGCTCGTCGAGGACGGCGACCCGGTCGCCCCCGGCCAGCCCCTGCTGCGGCTGCACCCCGAGGCTGTGCCCGCTTGAGCGCGACCACGAGCGCCCGCCCGACGCCCGCCCTCCGCGTCGAGTCCGGCGCTGCCCACGCGGCGATGCTCGGCATCGGCGCCTACCGCCCGGAGCGGGTCGTGCCCAACGCCGAGATCGTCGACGCCATCGACTCCAGCGACGAGTGGATCCAGCAGCGGTCGGGCATCCGCACCCGGCGCTGGGCCGGCGACGGCGAGACCATCGTGTCCATGTCGGTCGCCGCGGCGCGCGCGGCGCTCGCCGACGCCGGCGTCGACGCCCGCCAGGTCGAGTGCGTGATCGTGGCGACGGTCAGCCACCTGCTCCAGACACCGGCCGCGGCGACCGCCGTCGCCCACGAGCTCGGCACCGACCAGGCCGCCGCGTTCGACATCTCCGCGGCGTGCGCAGGCTTCTGCCACGGCGTCGCCCTCGCCAACGACCTCGTCCGCGGCGGCAGCGCGCGCTACGTCCTGGTGATCGGCGTCGAGCGGCTCTCCGACATCACCGACCCCCACGACCGGGGAACCGCGTTCATCTTCGCCGACGGCGCAGGCGCTGCCGTGGTCGGCCCGTCCGAGGAGCCGGGCATCGGACCCGTCGTGTGGGGTTCGGACGGGGAGCAGCAGGACCTGATCCGGCAGCGTGAGGACTGGCGCGACGTGTTCGCCGCCGGCGCCGCGGCCGCCTGGCCCGCGCTCACGATGGAGGGCAACGCGGTGTTCCGGTGGGCGTCGTACGCCATGGCGAAGGTGGCGCAGCAGGCGCTGGACCGTGCCGGCGTGACCGCCGAGCAGATCGACTGCTTCGTGCCCCACCAGGCGAACAACCGGATCACCGACGCCATGGCCCGCGCGATGCGGCTGCCGGCGTCGGTCCGCATCGCCCGCGACGTCGTCGACGCGGGCAACACCTCGGCGGCCTCGGTGCCGCTGGCGCTCCGGCGGATGATCGACGACGGCGAGGCCCGCTCCGGCGACCTCGCCCTCCTGGTCGCGTTCGGAGCAGGCCTGGCGTACGCCGCGCAGGTCGTCACCGTCCCCTGAGCCGTCCCCGGCTCGGCCCACCACCACCAATGATGGAGAGAAGATGAGCACCGAAGAGATCCGCAGCACCCTCGCCGACATCGTCAACGAGGTCGCGGGCATCCCCGCCGACAGCGTCCAGCTGGACAAGTCGTTCAGCGACGACCTCGACGTCGACTCGCTGTCGATGGTCGAGGTCGTGGTCGAGGCCGAGGAGAAGTTCGGCGTCACCATCCCCGACGACGAGGTCAAGAACCTCAAGACCGTCGGTGACGCCGTCTCCTACATCGAGCGCAACCGCGCGGCGGCCTGATCCGACGTGACCGCCGCCAAGTCGCGCACCCGCGTCGTCGTCACCGGGCTGGGCACCACCAGCCCGCTCGGTGGTGACGTCGCCAGCACGTGGGAGGGCCTGCTCGCCGGCCGGTCGGGCGTACGACGCCTGGGCGACTGGGCCGACGACCTGCCCGTGACGATCGGGGCACCCGCCGCCGTCGACCCGGCGGAGGTCCTCGACCGGGTGGTCGCCCGGCGTCTGGACCGGTCGTCGCAGCTCGCGCTCGTCGCGGCGCTCGAGGCCTGGGCCGACGCCGGCCTGGCCCCGGCGCAGGAGGCGGGCGACCTGGACGGCGATCGCCTGGGTGTCGCCTTCGCGTCGGGCATCGGCGGCGTGCACACGCTGCTCGCCAATCACGACGCGCTGCGGGACAAGGGAGTTCGCCGGGTCTCGCCCATCGCGGTGCCGATGCTGATGGCCAATGCTCCGGCAGCCACGATCAGCCTCAAGCTCGGTGCGCGCGGCCCGGTCAACACCCCGGTCTCCGCGTGCGCCTCCGGCAACGAGGCGATCTCCCTGGCCGCCGACCAGATCCGGCTCGGTCGCGTCGACGTGGCCGTCGCCGGCGGCACCGAGGCCGCGATCCACCCGCTCCCGATCGCGGCGTTCGCCAACATGATGGCGCTGTCGAAGAACACCGGCGACCCGACCGCGGTCTCCCGGCCCTTCGACACCGGACGGGACGGCTTCGTCCTCGGCGAGGGCGCCGGAGCTCTGGTCCTGGAGTCGCTCGAGCACGCCCGGGCGCGAGGCGCCCGGATCTACGCCGAGGTGCTGGGCGCCGGCATCACAGCCGACGCCCACGACATCGCCCAGCCCGACCCCGCCGGTCGCGGCGGCGCCCGGGCCATCCGGCGGGCGCTCGAGGACGCCGACGTCGCGCCCACCGACGTCGCCCACCTCAACGCGCACGCGACGTCCACGCCCCAGGGCGACGTCGCCGAGTCGCTGATGCTCCACGCCACGCTCGGCGCGCACGCAGCCGAGGTGGTGGTGACCAGCACCAAGTCCATGACCGGACACCTGCTGGGTGGCGCCGGCGCACTGGAGGGCGTGGCGACCGTGCTGGCCGTCCACCACCGGGTGTCACCGCCGACCATCAACCTCGACGACCAGGACCCCGAGGTCCACCTGGACGTCGCCACCAAGCCGCGCGACCTGCCGCTCGGCGACGTCGCGGCGCTCAACAACTCCTTCGGCTTCGGCGGCGCCAACGTCGCCGTCCTCTTCGGATCGGTGGGCTGACCCCATGACAGCAACCACCACCGCTCCGAGGGTCGCTCGACCCGCCGCACGTGAGGACGACCCGCGCCACCCACTCTCCCGGCTCGGTGCGCTCCTCGACGCGGGGTCGCTGGAACTCCTCCCCTCCGGCGGCCCCGACTGCGGCATGGTCGCGGCGACCGGCACGGTCGACGGCGCCCGCGTGGTCGCTTTCTGCTCCGACGCCACCGTGATGGGTGGCGCCATGGGCAGCGACGGCTGCGCGGTCGTCGTCGACGCCTACCACCGTGCGCTGACCGACCGGGTCCCGATCATCGGCCTGTGGCACTCCGGCGGCGCCCGGCTCGCCGAGGGCGTGGCGTCGCTGCACGCCGTGGGCCGGATCTTCGAGGTGATGACCCGCGCCTCCGGCGTGATCCCGCAGATCTCGGTCGTGCTGGGGCCGGCCGCCGGCGGCGCCGCCTACGGGCCGGCGCTGACCGACGTGGTGATCCTCGGCCCCGAGGGCCGGATATTCGTGACCGGACCGGAGGTGGTCCGCTCGGTGACCGGCGAGGCCGTCGACATGCTCCGGCTCGGCGGTCCCGAGCCCCACGGCCGCCGCTCCGGCGTCGTCCACGTGGTCACGACCGGCGAGGACGAGGCGCTCGCCAAGGCGCGGTCGGTCTCGGCGCTCCTGGGCGCCCAGGGCAGCCTCGACGCCGGCCGGGTCGCCGACCAGGACCTCGAGGCGATCCTCCCCGACTCCCGCAAGCGGGCCTACGACGTGCGGCCGCTCATCGACGGCATCCTCGACCCCGGCACCACGCTGGAGCTCCACGCCGGCTGGGCGCCCAACATCGTCACCGCTCTCGGCCGGCTGGGCGGCCGGACGGTCGGCCTGGTCGCCAACAACCCGCTGCGGCTGGGCGGCTGCCTGGACTCGCCGTCGGCGGAGAAGGCGGCGCGGTTCGTGCGGATGTGCGACGCCTTCGGGATCCCGCTGCTGGTCGTCGTGGACGTGCCCGGCTACCTGCCCGGGGTCGGCCAGGAGTGGGACGGCGTCGTACGACGCGGGGCGAAGCTGCTGCACGCGTTCGCCGAGTGCTCGGTGCCGCGCGTCACGCTGGTCACCCGCAAGGCCTATGGCGGCGCCTACATCGCGATGAACTCGCGCTCGCTGGGCGCGACCCGCGTCTTCGCCTGGCCCGGGGCGGAGATCGCCGTGATGGGGCCCCTCGCCGCCGTCCGGATCCTGCACCGCCGCCGGCTCGCCGAGGTGGCCCCCGAGGTCCGGGACCAGGTCGAGGCCGAGCTCGCCGCGGAGCACGAGCGGATCGCGGGCGGCGTCGACCGCGCGGTCGAGCTGGGCGTCGTCGACCAGATCGTCGAGCCCGCCGAGACCCGCACCGCGCTGGCCGCGGCACTGGTCCGCGCGGTGCGCGACGAGGGCGTCCGGCGCGGGGCGCACGGCAACATCCCGCTCTAGCGGACTCCTCGCAGCTGCACGCAGCGCCGGCCCCGTGGGGGTCGGCGCCTGCTGCGCGCGGCGGTCAGACCACCTGGTGGAGCCAGCGGACCGGTGCTCCGTCGCCGGCGTGCCGGAAGGTCTCCAGCTCGTCGTCCCAGGGCTTGCCCAGGAGCTTGTCGATCTCGTTCTCCAGCGTCGTCTCGCCGAGGGCCGACCGGACGACCGCGGCCTTGAGCCGGTCCTCGGGGATCATGATGTCGCCGTGGATGCCGGTCACGGCGTGGAAGACGCCGAGGTCGGGGGTGTAGGAGTAGCGGGAGCCTTCGGTGCCCGCCGTCGGCTCCTCGGTGATCTCGAACCGCAGGTGGTTCCAGCCGCGGAGCGCGGAGGCGATCTCCGCCGACGCCCCGACCTTGCCGGTCCAGGAGAACTCGCAGCGGTAGCTGCCGGACTGGGCCGGCTGCGGCGTCCAGTGGGGGTTCACGGGGACGCCGAGCACGCCGCCCACCGCCCACTCGATGTGCGGGCACAGCGCGGACGGCGCGGAGTGGACGTAGAAGACGCCCCTGGTTGCGCTCATGCTTCCGGTCACCACGTACTCCCTCGTTGCCTTCCTACCCTCCGGCGTGAGCTACGCCTTCCCCAGCGGTCTCCTCGGAGCGATCGGTCGGCATCGAGCGGGCGTGACACCGCACTGAGCGACTCGTGTGTTGTTGTGCAGTCCATTGTGGCGCATGTGACGCCGGCAGGCCAGTGTTTCGCGCCGGCCGGTCCGGCGTGTCCGGCGGGCGCCGGCTCCCCGGCCGAGCGCGCTCAGGGTGCGGCGCGCCGCACCGGGCGCGGGCCGAGCGACATCAGCTCGTCGAGGACCTTCTGCGCGATCCCCAGGCCGCCGAGGTGGCTCTCGCCGTCGATGGTGGTGAGGGTGGCGTCCGGGAGTCGGTCGACGCAGTGCCGGCCGTGCCGCAACGGCACGATGTGGTCGTCGTCGCCGTGCCACCAGCGCACCGGCACCGTCACGTCCTCCAGGCGGAACCCCCAGTCCTGGGTGAAGAGCAGCAGGTCGGCGAGGGGGGCGGTGATCTGGAAGCGGCTGCCGTTGAGGAGGTCGTCGAGGAACATCGCCCGGAACTCCGGACGGGCGAGCATCCGCTTGTCGCCGGCGGGCTGCACCGCCGCGTAGAGGTCCAGCGCCGGCCCGCCCAGCGGGCGCACGGCGCGGATCGCCGTCGTGAGCGCGAGCCCGAGCGGCACCCGGCCGGCCGCCAACAGTGGGGCGGCGTGCACGGCCAGCTGGATGACGCCGCCGGCGGCAGCGTCCGCGCCGCGGGTCGGCGCGACGCCGCCGAGCACCCCGACGCCGTGCACGCGGTCCGGCATCGCCGCGCCTGCGGCGAGCGCGTACGGTCCCCCGCCCGACAGCCCGATCACCCGCAGCGTGTCGATCGCGAGGGCGTCGAGCAGGAGGGCCAGGTCGTCGGTCCAGTCGAGAAGACTGCGATAGACGTGCGGCGTGGACGAGCCGATGCCCGGACGGTCGATCCCGATCAGCCGGACGCCGTGCTCCTGCGCGTAGGCGCGGGCGTCCACCGGGATCTGCCGGCGGGCGCCGGGCGTGCCGTGCATCCAGACGATGGCCGGGCCGCGGTGTGCGCCGTACTCCGCGAAGCTGAGCCGGCGTCCGTCCCGCACCGCGACGCTGCCCTCGAGAGTCGGCCGCTCGGGCCGGTCGGGAATGCGAACCGACGGGAACCTCATGCACCGGAGTGTGACAGGTGCGCGGGCCACCCGGGACATTGTCCTAAGGTTCGTCCATGACCATGGGGCAGGCGGCGTCCGGTCGCGTCCCGGCGCGGGGCCGCCGGAAGGCGACGGCCATGAAGTCGGCGCGCGGCCGCCCCACCGGCGGACGGGCCGGCGGACGGGCCGGCGGACGGGCCGTCCGGCGCCGGGCGTCCCGCGACCGCGCCCTGCGCGCCCCGCGGGTCCCGGGACCGTCGTTCCGCTCCGGGGGCTGGCGTACCGTGGTCGTCGTGGCGGCGACCGCGCTCCTGCTGGGGTGGCTCTCCTGGTACGCCGCGACCCCGGAGCCGCTCCCCACCAGCGACCGCACCGTGAACGCCAGCGGGGTCGTCGGCACGCCCGTGTACATCGGGATGTTCACGGCGCCCGACGGCTTCGACCGCACGCTGCGGATCTCCGGCGTCCAGGTCCGCACCACCGCCAACGCCGACCTCACCGTGACTCCGCTCCTGTGCCGTCGCGGCACCGTGGGCGTCACCACGGACCCCGAGCAGTTCTGCGCCGACCTCGTCAACCCCGAGGGTGAGCGACTGACCGCGCAGGACTCGATCGTGCTCAAGATGGAGGCGGAGGAGCCGGTCCTCGCGATCGTCGAGCGGATCCGGATCGCCTACCGGGAGGACATCCGGTGGGGCACCCAGCCGGCGGGCAACCACCAGGCGATCGTCTCGATCGCCGGCCGCAGCGGCGACGGCTGAGGCCCGAGAGCCCCGAGAGCCCCGAGCGCCTCAGTCGCGCTCGACGCGCTTCTCGAGCGACTCCGCCCGCTCCGCGGCGTCGGTCAGCTCCTCGGCGTCGATCGCGTTGGTCTTGTGAAACCAGGTCAGCGCGTCCTGGAGCCGGCCGGCCTCCTCGAGGGTGTCGGCGTAGGCGTAGCGCAGCCGCACCACCCAGGCCTCCCGGCTCTTGCTGTTGAGCGGCGCGACCTCGAGGGTCCGGAGCGCCGCGTCGAACTGACCGAGGTCACGGCGGGCCCCGGCCTCGACGATCGTCATCTCCGCCTTCGCCGCCGGCGCGAACCGCGCCACGGCAGGGCTCTTCGCCAGCTCGAGCGCCCGGGTGGGGTTGCCCAGGGCGCGGTGGCAGTCCGCCATGATCGGCAGGTAGGCGGTGGCGCCGTTCATCCGCTTGGCAGCACGCAGCTCCGAGAGCGCCTCGGCGAAGTGGCCGGCGGCGTACGCCGCCTCGCCCAGCGCCTCGCGCACGACCGCGATCCGCGGTGCCCGCGCACGCGCCGCCTTGGCGTGCTGGTAGGCCGTCTCCGGATCATCGTCCACGAGCTCGCCGGCCGCAGCCAGGTGCCGGGCGATCCGGGCGGCCAGCTTCTCCGGCATGCCCTTGAGGTGGGCGCGCACGGAGGGACTGAGCTCGGCGCCGGTGATGTGCGGGGGCAGCGGCGGGCCGTCGTACGTCGCCTGGTCGGCGCGATCGCGCCGATCCGCCGGTGCGCGCTCCGCTCGCCGGCCGTCCGGCTTGCGGTCGGTGGGCCGGCCCCGCCCGCCCGGCTTCCGGTCGTAGGGCTTGCGCTCGCTGCCGGAGCCCGACTTCGCGCCGCTCCCGCGGGACGCGTCGCCCCTGCGCGGAGCGCCGCCCTTGCCGGGCGCGCCGGACTTCCGGGCCGGGTCGCGTCGACCTCGCTGGTCTGCCATGGAACGTCTCTCTCCTGGACGTCGAGTCTCTGTTGAGCTTTCGTGGGGTAAATAGCGTAGAGGCCACCCGGGGGTGGCCTCTACGTGGTGTATGTCCGGCGGCGTCCTACTCTCCCACAGCCTCTCGGTTGCAGTACCATCGGCGCTGGCTGGCTTAACTTCCGGGTTCGGGATGGGACCGGGTGTTTCCCTGCCGCTATGGCCGCCGTAACTCTATGAACCCCTCTCACCCCGGGTGGTGGGGTGTGGGTTGGATTGTGTGGACGCGCTCACCGTCAACCAGTGGCTGGTTGTGTGGTGGTTGTGTTGCCCCGTGGTTTGTTGGTTGTGTTGGGGGTTTGTTGTGGCAAGTCTTCGGCCTATTAGTACCGGTCGGCTGGGCATTGCTGCTGTACACCTCCAGCCTATCAACCCAATCATCTTTTGGGGGCCTTAACCCTACAAGGGGGTGGGAAACCTCATCTTGAAACGTGCTTCCCGCTTAGATGCGTTCAGCGGTTATCACTTCCGAACGTAGCCAACCAGCCCTGCACCTGGCGGTACAACTGGCACACCAGAGGTTCGTCCAT
>NZ_JBNBPO030000035.1:0-33409 GCF_051280635.3 Nocardioides proteolyticus
GGGCGTTAGCGTGGGACACGAAGGCCTCCGGTTGTGAGATGCGAATGCTTGGTCGCTTCACACCTCACCCGGAGGTCTTCGTCATCGTCCAGCAGGCACGCCGTACCTAACGTCCGTGGTGAGTACACCTAGCCGTCCCGGCCGTGCTCGGCGCACCAGGCGTCGCGCTCGGCGGGCCTCGCGACGAACACCGACCGGATCAGCATCGCCTGCAGGGCGGCGTAGGTCTCCAGCTCCTTGCGCGCCAGCCGCTGCTGGTGGGGCGTCCGGGCCAGGGTGAGCAGCTCGGCGTGCCGCCACACCATCTCCCGCCAGCCCCGCATGATCACCCCGGCCACGGTCTCCTCCAGGGTGCCGGCGTCGATGTCGTCGAAGGTCGGGTCGAAGCGCCGCGCCTCCTCGGCGAAGACCGGCGCGTAGAGGCTGTCGAGACGCTGGTTGTAGCGGTCGTGGTCGGCCTTGTGGCTGCCGCGCGGACCGGCGAGACCCACCTCCGCGAGGACGTAGGGGAAGTCCCGGTTGATGTGGGCGTTCATGGCCAGCAGGAAGTTGCCCAGCCCGCTCATCGCGCGGTCGTCCTCCGCCTGGAGCGCGATCCGCCAGGCGGCCGGGATGCCGGTCCGGTCACCGGCATCCCACTTGCTGGTCACGTCGAAGTAGAGCTCGGCGAAGACGGCGTCGACCCGGTTGAGCCACTGCCGGTCGGCGAAGTAGCCGGACCGCACGGCGTCGCGTACGTTCTCGGTCACCCGCAGGTAGGCCAGGGAGAAGACCGCGCCGTGGGCGCAGCTGGCGCTGAGCCGGTCGAGCCGCTCCTCCATCCGCACGATGACCTCGTCGATGCACGCGTCCGCGCCGTCCGCGCACACCTCGCCGGTGTACGGCGCCGGCGGCACCGGGATCGGCGGCAGCAGCCCGACCACCGCGTCCAGCGGCGGCAGCACGATGCCGCGGACGGGGTCCGGGTCGGTGTCGTCGGCGTGGGCGGGCGACATCGCAGCGGCGAGGGAGAGGGCGGCCACGAGCAGGACGACGAGCGGGCGGGTGAGGGGCGTCACGTGGGCACAACGGCCGGCGCCGCTCCCGAGGTACGCCTGAGTACGCTCGAACGGTGACCCAGGAACCCCAGGAGCGCAGCCAGAAGAGCGGCTTCGAGACCCGCGCCATCCATGCGGGCTACGAGCCGGACCCGACCACCGGTGCGGTGATCGCGCCGATCTACGCGACGTCGACGTACAAGCAGGACGGCGTCGGCGGGCTGCGCGGCGGCTACGAGTACAGCCGCAGCGCCAACCCCACCCGCACCGCGCTCGAGGGCGCCCTCGCGGCGCTCGAGGAGGGCGAGCGCGGCTTCGCCTTCGCCTCCGGGCTGGCGGCCGAGGACACGCTGGTCCGGGCGCTGTGCCGGCCGGGCGACCATGTCGTCATCCCCGACGACGCCTACGGCGGCACCTACCGCCTGTTCGACAAGGTCGAGCAGGCGTGGGGGCTCGGGCACAGCCCCGCGCCGGTGAGCGACGTCGACGCGGTGCGCGCCGCGATCCGGCCGGGGGAGACCAAGCTGGTCTGGCTGGAGACGCCCACCAACCCGCTGCTGAACATCGGCGACATCGAGGCGCTGGCCGCGGTGGCGCACGACGCGGGCGCGCTCCTGGTCGTCGACAACACCTTCGCCTCGCCGTACCTCCAGCAGCCGCTGACCCTCGGCGCCGACGTGGTGGTGCACTCGACGACGAAGTACGTCGGCGGGCACTCCGACGTCGTGGGCGGCGCGCTCGTGGTCCGCGACCTCGAGGTGGCGGAGAAGGTCGCCTTCCACCAGAACGCGATGGGCGCTGTCGCCGGGCCCTTCGACGCGTTCCTCACCCATCGCGGCATCAAGACGCTGGGGGTGCGGATGGACCGGCACTGCGACAACGCCGAGCGCGTGGTGGAGTTTCTGAGCGCCCACCCTGCGGTGGACTCCGTGATCTACCCCGGACTGCCCGAGCACCCGGGTCACGCGCTGGCCTCCCGCCAGATGAAGCGGTACGGCGGCATGGTGTCCTTCCGGGTCGCGGGCGGCGAGGAGCAGGCGCTCGCGGTGTGCGACGCCGCCGAGGTGTTCACCCTGGGCGAGTCGCTCGGCGGCGTCGAGTCGCTGATCGAGCACCCCGGCCGGATGACCCACGCCAGCGTGGCGGGGACCGACCTGGAGGTGCCGGCGGACCTGGTGCGGCTCAGCGTCGGCATCGAGACGGCGGACGACCTGATCGCCGACCTCGACCGCGCCCTCGGCGTCACGGTCTAGCCTTTCCGTCGTGACGAGCGACGGCCCCGAGGGCCCCCGGGGCCCCGACGGCACGAACGAGCCTGCCGAGGCCGAGGAACGACCCCGACCGGCTGAGCCCGGGCCGGACCCCCACACCGAGTCCCACACCGGGTCCCACGCCGACCCGCACACCGACGACGCCACGGAGCACGCCCGCCGCCGGCGACGCCTGCTGCGCCTGCGGGGCGACCACGGCGACGTGGACGGCGAGACCGCGGAGGAGCGCGCCGAGCGGGAACGCGAGGAGACGCTGCTGCGCCGCTTCGCCCAGCAGTGGGCCCTGGTGCGGGAGGAGCGACGTGCCGAGCCGGCGCCGGTGATGTCGGGCCCGTCCAACTTCCGGCGGGCCGAGGTGCCCTTCGGCCTCGACCTCGCCGCCGGGTGGGCGTGGCGGCTGCTGATCATCGCCGCGGCCGGGTGGCTGCTGCTGAAGCTGGTCGCCTTCTTCGCCGTCGTGACGGTCCCGTTGGCCGTCGCCCTCCTGATCGCCGCGCTGGCGTCACCGTTCGTGCGCGCGCTCATCCGGGTGGGCTTCCCGAAGGGCCTCTCCGCGCTCCTGGTCGTGATCAGCGGCTTCGTCGTCGTGGGTGCCCTGCTGACGTTCGCGGGCCAGCAGGTCGCCGCCGGCGCCAACGACCTGGCCGAGTCGACGGTGCAGGGCCTGCAGGAGATCCGCGACTGGCTGCGGGACGGACCGCTCAACGCCAGCGACTCGCAGATCAACCGCTACATCGAGAGCACGCAGGACATGATCACCGAGCGCTCGCAGAACGGCGAGGTCGTCGGCCAGGTCACCGCCTTCGGGTCCGCCGTCACCCACGTCCTCGCGGGGTTCTTCATCGCGCTGTTCGCGACGTACTTCTTCCTCGCCGACGGCGACCGGATCTGGTCGTGGATCGTCCGGCTCGCCCCCCGTGCCGCGCGGCAGCGGGTGGACAGCTCCGGCCGGGTGGCCTGGCTCTCCCTGACGCAGTTCGTGCGGGCCACCGTGATGGTGGCCCTCGTCGACGCGATCGGGATCTCGATCGGTGCCGCGATCCTGGACGTGCCGTTCGTCCTGGCGATCGGGGTGCTGGTGTTCCTGGGCGCCTTCGTGCCGATGGTGGGCGCGACGGTGGCCGGCGCCGTCGCGGTGCTGGTGGCGCTGGTCGACCAGGGCCCGCTGACGGCGCTGCTCATGTTCGCCGTGGTGATCGGCGTCCAGCAGATCGAGGGGAACGTGCTCCAGCCGTTCCTGATGGGTCGCTGGGTCTCGCTGCACCCGCTCGGGGTGATCGTCGCCATCGCGGCCGGCGTCCTCGTGGCGGGCATCGCCGGGGCGCTGGTGGCCGTGCCGCTGGCCGCCGCGGCGAACGCCGTCGTCCTGCACCTGGCCGAGATGTCCGAGCCGCCCGCTCCCGAGGGAGTGGGCGGCCCGGAGGAGCCTCGACCGGCCTGAGCCGGCGGGAGGTCAGCCGGCGTAGGGCTTGGCGTCCAGGATGACGACCTTCATCTCCTTGCCGTTGGGCGCGGTGTAGCTGACGGTCTCGCCCTTGGTGCGGCCGTTGATCGCCTGGCCGAGGGGCGACTGCGGGGAGTACACCGTCAGGCCCTCGGGCTCGATCTCGCGGGCGCCGAGGAGGAAGGTCTCCGCCTCGTCGTCGTCGTCGCCCTCGAACTTGTAGGTCACGACCATGCCGGGCTCGACGACGCCGTCGTCGGGGGGCGTCTCGCCGATCTCCGCGCGGCGCAGCATGTCCTCGAGCTGGGCGATGCGTCCCTCGTTCTTGGCCTGCTCCTCGCGGGCGGCGTGGTAGCCGCCGTTCTCCTTCAGGTCACCCTCGTCGCGCGCAGCGCTGATCGCGGCCACGATCTCGGACCGCTTGGTGCCCTTGAGGTGCTCCAGCTCCGCCTGCAACTTGTCGTAGGCGTCCTGGGTCAGCCAGATCGTGTTCTGTCCGCCGGCCTGCTCGGTCTGCGTCATCGCGTTCTCCTGTGCTGCTGGACTACTCGAGGGTGGTTCTTCTGACAGGTACCCGTCCGGGTACAGAACGTACGAGTCTACCAACCCGGCGCTGTGCCGCCGAGTCGTCGTACGAGGGCTCAGCGGGGGCGGGGCTGGCCCTCCGCCGTGCAGCCGATCCACTCGACCGTCGTCGCCCGTCGCTCGGTCCGCACGTCGATCTCGTGGACGGCGCCGGCGTCGGGATCGGGCTCGTAGGTGGTCTCGCCGACCACCGCCTTGTCGTGGGCGAGCGCACGGAGCCGGCAGGTCGCGTCGACCGGGTCGTCGCCGTAGGCGATGCGCACCTTGATGGTCGCCCGGTGGTCGTCGACGATCTCGTGGCCGATCTCCTGCGACGACACCGCCGGGTCGGCGTGGAAGACCGTCGCCCACGCCAGCCAGCCCAGGAAGGCGACCGTCAGCGCACCCGCCACGACCAGCACCACGAGCCGGCCGCGGCGCGACGGCGCGCCGTACCGCTCGGCGAGGGAATCGGGCGGGGTGCTCACCGGTTCATGTTCGCATGCCGTCGATTCCTACGATGGGGCGCATGCCCACCCCCCACGCGCCCGAGACCGACCGCCGCGGGCTGCGCCTGATGCACGTCCACGCCCACCCCGACGACGAGTCCAGCAAGGGGGCGGCCTCGACGGCGAAGTACGTCGCCGAGGGCGTCGACGTGCACGTCGTGACCTGCACCGGCGGCGAGCGGGGGTCGGTCCTCAACCCCAAGATGGACCGCCCGGACGTGTGGGAGAACATCACCGAGATCCGCCGCCAGGAGATGGAGCGGGCGCGCGACATCCTCGGCATCCGGCAGGACTGGCTCGGCTTCGTCGACTCCGGGTGGCCGGAGGGCGACCCGAAGCCGCCGCTCCCGGAGGGCTGCTTCGCCGCGCTGCCGCTGGAGGAGGCCACCGAGCGGCTGGTCCGGCTGGTCCGGGAGTTCCGCCCCCACGTGATGACCACCTACGACGAGCGGGGCGGCTACCCGCACCCCGACCACATCCGCTGCCACGAGGTCAGCGTGGCGGCGTTCGACGCCGCCGGCGACCCGGACCGGTTCCCCGACGCGGGGGAGCCGTGGCAGCCGCTGAAGCTCTACTACCACCACTCGTTCAACCGCCCGCGGATGCAGGCGCTGCACGACGCGATGCTCGAGCACGGCCTGGACTCACCGTGGGGCGAGCGGCTCAAGGAGTGGACGCCCGAGCCGGACTGGGACGCCCGGATCACCACGCGGGTGCCCTGCGCCGACTACTTCGGGGTGCGCGACCAGGCCCTGCTGGCGCACGCGACGCAGATCGACCCCGACGGCTTCTGGTTCGCGATCCCGCGGGAGATCCAGGAGCGGGTGTGGCCCACGGAGGACTACGAGCTGGTCAAGAGCTTCGTCGAGTCCTCGCTGCCCGAGGACGACCTCTTCGCGGGCGTCGACCCGACCGCCTGAGACACTGGGCCCATGCACGCCCTCCTCGTCACCGCCGCCTCGGTCCTCCTCGCCGCCGAGGAGAACAAGCCGAAGGACGAGGACGTCGTCGCGGGCTGGACCGGCTTCGTCGTCTTCGTCTTCCTGATCCTGGGCGTGGCGCTGATCGGCTGGGCCCTGACCCGCAGCCTGCGCACCGCCGACCGCGCCCGCAGCGCCGGCGTGTACGGCGACGAGCCGCCTGCCGAGGACGAGAAGGCCGAGTGATGGTGGGTCTCGACCAGCTGGTGGGCTTCGGCCTCGCTGCGCTGGTCGTGATCGTGATCCCCGGCCCGAGCGTGGTCTTCGTCGTCGGCCGGGCCGTCTCCTACGGCCAGCGGGTGGCGCTCGCCAGCGTGGCGGGCAACACCGCCGGGCTGTTCGTGGTGATGGCGTTGGTGTGCCTCGGGCTCGGCGCGCTCGTGGCCGAGTCGCTGGTGGTCTTCACCGCGATCAAGCTCCTCGGCGCGGCCTACCTGGTCTGGCTGGGCGTGCAGGCGCTGCGGCACCGCAAGGAGATGCGGGTGGGCGCCGCCGGCGCACGGGTGCCGCTCACCGGCTGGGTCGCGGCGCGGCAGGGATTCGTCGTGGGCGTCTCCAACCCCAAGGCGTTCCTGATCTTCGCGGCCCTGCTGCCGCCCTTCGTCGACCGCGGCGGCGACAGCCCGGTGCCGGCGCAGATGTTCGTGCTCGGCGGCCTGGCCGTGGTGCTCGGTCTGGCGTGCGACTCGGTGTGGGCCCTCGCCGCGGGCCGGGCCCGGGCGTGGTTCGCCGGCTCCGCGCGACGCGGCAGCCTGCTCGGCGTGGTCGGCGGCACCTCGATGATCGGCCTCGGGGTCGGCATGGCGCTCACCGGTCACGAGAGCAGGTAGCCGGTCACCAGCGCGACCATCTCGTCGACGAGCTGGTCGCGGGCGACGTGTGCCGGCTCGTCGAGCACCCAGCGCATCGCGAGGTTCTCCACCGCGAGCACGACCACCCACGCGGCGACGGCGGGCACCGGGCGGCTGCTCGTGCCGGGGCGCGCCACCAGGTAGGTGGTGGCGAGCTCGCGGACCCGCCGCTCCAGCGCCGCGCGCCGGTCGCGGCTGCGGTGGACGGGCAGCTGCTCGGCGACGACGCGCAGCAGTGCCCGGTCGGCCTCCAGCGCCGCGACGAGCGCGTCCGCGGTGTCGCGGACCATGGCCGGGCCGAAGTCGCCGATCCGGTCCGCCAGTGCCGCCGCGACCCGCTCGGCCACCTCGTCCCAGTAGCGGTCGACCACCACGTCGAGGATCGCCGCCTTGTCGGGGAAGTACTGGTAGAGCGACCCGGGGCTCACCCCGGCCGCGGCGGCGACCCGGTTGGTGCTGAACGCGTCGTACCCGTCGCGGACGAGGACCTCCCGACCGGCCGTGACGAGGCGCTCGACCATCTGCCGGGAGCGCGCCTGGCGCGGCGCCCTCCGCATCGGTGTGGGGCTCATGACGCGAATTGTATGCGAGCGATCACTCGCGTCAGGATTGCTGCATGACGACGGACGCTGCCCCCCGCCCCGCCGGCCCCCGTGTCGCCTCGACGTCGCACGGCTACCCGAGGCGCTTCCGCGCCGGAGCCGAGCGCAACCGGCGGATCGGCCGGGCCCTGAAGGTCGTCGGCCGGGTGAAGGCCGTCGACGAGCGGCTGCTCGACCGGATCGGCCGGGCCATGCTCGAGCGCGACGAGCTGGGCGCGCGGCTGGCAGAGGCGATCCGATCGCGAGCAGGACAGCCGGGCAAGGTGACCATGGAGCAGTTCCGGCAGGCCCTGGAGTGGGGCGTCGGGTCGGTGCCCGACGCGCCGCCTGCGCTAGTGGACTTCTTCACCGAGGTGGAGACCGAGCCGGACTGGCTCGACTGGGAGGTGGTGGAGAGGGGCGGCCGGATCTTCCAGAGCCTCGGCCAGAACGCCTCCGACGTGCTCCTCCAGCTCTCGCTGGTCGGTGGCTACCGGTTCGGCGGGCCCACCGACCTGCTCGTGGCGACGGGCGGGCTCACCGGCGAGCAGACGCTCCGCCGGCTCGCCGAGACCCAGAAGTGGGGCACCAGCCTCTCCGACCCCGGCTCGCTGCGCCCGCCCCGCGACGGCCGGCCCTCGGGCGAGGGCTGGCGGCTGACCGTGCACGTCCGGCTGATGCACGCCTTCGTCAATCACGCCTTCGAGCCCCGGTGGGACGTGGAGACCTGGGGGCTGCCCATCAACCAGGCCGACCAGGCCTCGACCCTCGGCCTCTTCGACGGCGTGCTGCTGATCGGCTCCCGCGCCCTCGGGGTGCCGATCCCGGCGAAGGACTCCCGGGCGCTGATGCACCTGTGGAAGTGGGTGGGCCACCTGATGGGCGTCGACGGCGACTTCCTCGTCGACGACGAGTGGGAGCGGCACCGGATCAACTACCACGTGCTCCTCGCCCAGGGTGAGCTCACCGACGCCGGCCCGCAGCTGGCGCGGGCCGTGGTGGAGGCGCAGGCGCTGCGCGTCTACCCGGGCTGGCCGAGGCCGCTGCAGGGCCTGCGTGCCCGCTACGAGCGCGAGCGGCTGCTGTCGATGCTCACCGTCTTCCTCAGTCCCGACAGCATGCGCGAGTTCGGCCTCCCGCTGCGGCCGCCGTGGGCGCACGCCTACGTCCTGGTGCTCAACACGCTGCGCTACCGCGTGCTCGGCCGCACCGCTCGGGGCCGGCAGTGGCTGTGGGAGTGGGGCGGCCGACGCAGCCAGCAGATCCTCGACAGCTACTTCGTCGACGGCAGGCAGGACGTGGGCGAGCTCAAGGCCTGACCCCCGGCCGGCTCGGCCGGCTCGGCTCGCTCGGCTCATTCGGTCAGCGGCGCCTGTCGGCGGCCTGTGACAGATTGCGGCCGTGCCCCGTCCCACCCGACCCGACGTCCCGGGCCGCTACCTCGCCCGGCTGCGCGCGATCCTGCGGGCGCTGCCGGAGTGCCACGAGGAGGCGGCCTGGGTGGGGGTGCGGTGGCGGGTGGGCACCGCGACGGTCGCCCACGTCTTCGGCGGCGAGGACCAGCTCTTCCGGATCACCTTCCGCGCCGAGCCCGACGAGGTGATGGCCTTCCGGCACCTCGGCGCGCCGTACTTCAAGGCCGAGTGGGGAGGCAACGTCGTCGGGCTGCTGCTCGACGACCACACCGACTGGGCCGAGCTCGGCGAGCTGCTCACCGACTCCTACTGCATCCAGGCGCCGCAGCGGCTCGTCGCGAAGGTCGACCGGCCCGCCGGATGAGGCTCACCCCTCGGCGAACCTCGCCCAGCCCCGGTCGCTCTCGTCGACCGGCGCCCAGCTCGGGATGATGAACAGGCCGGTGGCCTCGACGGTGGGCTTGCCGTCGGGGGTCGCGAGGTGCGCCTCGACGGTGATCTTCCGGCCGGACTCCGAGGCGATCCGGCTCTCGATCCTCAGCGGCCCGAGCGGCGTTCCGCGGCGGTAGCGCAGGGTGAGCGTGCCGGTCATCGTCAGCCGCTTGAAGCCGCTGGCGGTCTCGCCCATGATCTGGTCGAGCAGCAGGGCCGCCACCCCGCCGTGCACCATCCCCGGAGGGCCCTCGTAGGCCGCGCCCAGCACCACGTCGGCGTGGGCCTCGCCCGAGCCGGTGTGCACGATCTCGAGCGGCGGCGCGACCGGGTTGCGCTGCCCGACGACCGCGTTGCCCCAGTTCCAGGAGCGGCCCTCGGCGTTGTAGCGCACCCCCGCCGGCCCCGGCAGCTGCGCGGCGCGGAGCCGGGCGACGAGGGCGTCGACCTCGTCGCGCACGGCGAGCACCTCGTCGTCGTCCACGGTGCTGCGGATGGTGGCGTCCACGAGGTCGCGGACGGAGTCGGTGAGGCTGGCGACGATCCTCTCCCGACGGTCGACCTCGTCGGTCGGGGTGTCGTCGAAGAGGAACATCTCCATCGTCATCGCGCAGTCTCCCTCCGCCGCAACAGGGCCGGGAGCCAGCCTGTCACAGACTGGTCACCTGTACAGTAAGTTGTCCAGTATGACGCAGGCCACATCTCCACCGGCCTTCCCGGAGCTGGGTCCCGACGGCTTCAACCTCGCCACCGTCGTCGAGACGCTGGCCCATGCCGTGCCGGACCGCGAGGCGCTCGTCTGGCGCGACCGGCGGCTCACCTTCGCCGAGCTGTGGGAGCGCGCGCTGAGGATGGCGGCGTTCTTCCACGGCCGCGGACTCGGCTGCCACACCGAGCGTGCGCAGCTCGCCGGCCACGAGTCCGGCCAAGACCACGTGGGCCTCTACCTGCGCAACGGTGACGAGTACCTCCCGGCGATGCTCGGCGCCACCCGGGCGCGCGTCGCGCCGTTCCCGGTCAACTACCGCTACGTCGCCGAGGAGCTCCGCTACCTGCTGACCGACGCCGCCACGAAGGGGCTGGTCTACCACTCGGAGTTCGCGCCGGTGCTCGCGGACGTGCTCGCCGACCTGCCCGGCGTCGAGGTGCTCGTGCAGGTGCCCGACGAGACCGGCCACGGGCTGCTGCCGGGCGCGGTGTGGTGGGAGGAGGCCGTCGGCACCCCCGTCGACGCGTCTGCGCTGCCCACCCCGAGCGGCGACGACGTCTACCTGCTCTACACCGGCGGCACGACCGGCATGCCCAAGGGCGTGCTCTGGCGCAACGACGACATCTTCATCCAGGCGATGGGCGGCACGCCCTACGGCACCACCACCCCGCACGCGTCGTACGACGCCGTCGCGACGTTCGCGCAGGAGGGCACGATGGCCCTCTCGCTGCTGATGCTGCCGCCCTTCATCCACGGCGCCGCGCAGTGGGGGTCGTTCAACATCCTCGTGGGCGGCGGCCGGATCGTGATCCCCGACAACGTGCGCACCTTCGACCCCGCCGACGTGCTCGACGTGACGGTCCGCGAGGGCGTGGCGGCGATCCCGGTGGTGGGCGACGCGATCCTGCGGCCGATCCTCGACGAGATCGAGCGGGGGGACCACGACCTGTCCGGCCTGATGGCGGTCAACAACGGCGGCGCGCCGCTGACGCCGGTGGTGCGTGAGCGGCTGCTGACGGCGCTGCCCCACATCATCCTGCGTGACGTCGCGGGCTCGTCCGAGACCGGCATCCAGCTCTCGTCGATGTCGCTGAAGGGGATGGAGTCGCAGCCGGCGGTGTTCGAGCCCAATGTGGGGACGGCGGTGCTCGACGACACCCTGCAGCACGTCCTCGACGAGCCCGGCGACGGCTGGCTCGCGCAGCGCGGACGGGTGCCGCTGGGCTACCTCGGCGACGCCGCCAAGACCGCCCGCACGTTCCCCGTGGTCGACGGCGTGCGCTGGTCGGTGCCGGGCGACCGAGCCCGGCTGCTGCCGGACGGCAGGGTCGAGCTGCTCGGCCGGGACAGCGTGACCATCAACTCCGGCGGCGAGAAGATCTTCGCCGAGGAGGTCGAGCGGGCCGTGGCCGCGCACCCCGCGGTGCGGGACGTGATCGTCGTCGGCCGTCCCTCGGAGCGCTGGGGGAGCGAGGCGGTCGCCGTCGTGCAGCTCGAGGCAGGCGCCGAGGTGAGCGACGAGGAGCTGCTTGCGGAGTGCGCCAAGCACGTCGCCCGCTACAAGGTCCCCAAGGCCGTCGTACGACGCCCGGTGATCCAGCGGTCCCCGGTCGGCAAGGCCGACTACCGGTGGGCGCGGGCCCAGGTCGGCTCCGGTGACTGACGGAGCAGCGGCCGAGCCGCCCGCCGTCCGCACGATCCGCGTCGAGCGGACGCTCGTCATCGGCCTGGACCGCCCCGCGAAGCGCAACGCCATCAACGGCGCGGTCACCCGCGGTCTCGACGAGGCGCTCAACCTGCTCGAGGACGACGACGACCTCTGGTGCGGCGTGCTGACCGGTGGGCCGGAGGTCTTCTCCGCCGGCGCCGACCTGGCCCAGGGGCCGGGGGAGCCCACCGAGCGAGGCGGCATCGCCGGCATCATGTCGCGGGTCCGGCCGAAGCCGCTGGTCGCCGCGGTGGAGGGCTACGCGCTCGGCGGTGGTCTGGAGCTGGTGCTGTGCTGCGACCTGGTGGTGGCGGCCCGGGACGCGGTGTTCGGCTTCCCCGAGATCCGGCGCGGGCTGATGCCCGACTTCGGCGGCGCGTTCCGGGCGCCGCGCCTGCTGCCGGCCAACGTGGCCCGCGAGATGCTGCTCACCGGCGAGCCGATCGACGCCGCGCGCGCCGAGCGGCTGGGCTTCGTCAACCGGCTGGTCGACCCGGGCGCGGCGCTCGACGTCGCGCTGGGGCTCGCGTCGTCGATCTGCGGCAACGCCCCGTTGGCGGTCCGGGAGACGCTCGCGGTCGCCAACCGGGAGATTCACGGCGACGAGACCGCCGACTGGGTGGCCAGCCACGCGGCCCACGAGCGGCTGCTGGGGTCCGAGGACGTCATGGAGGGCGTGGCCGCGTTCTTCGAGCGGCGCGACCCGCGGTGGCGGGGCCGCTGACCCGTCAGTCTGCGCGCTCGTCGAGCCGCGCGCGCAGCCAGCCACCCATCGCCGCGACGGCCTCGGTGGACTCCCGCATCATCCCCGCGTAGAGGTGCGCGACGTGCCAGAGCCCGTCGAGGCGCTCGTAGGTCACCGTCACGCCGGCGTCGCGGGCCCGGTCCACCAGGCGCTCGACGTCGTCGATCAGGATCTCGTCGCTGGCACCGTGCACCAGCACCGGCGGCAGGCCGGAGAGGTCGGCCAGCAGTGGCGAGACCTCGGGCCGGGTGACGTCGTCGCCGCCGTAGTCCCGGGCGCAGCGCTGCAGCCAGCCGCGTGAGAGCAGCGGGTCGTCGACGGCGTCGGCGAGCCCGTCCAGGCGCAGGTCGGGCCACGGTGAGATCAGCGCGAGGGCGCGGGGGAGCGGCAGGCCCTCGGCGCGCAGGCGCAGTGCGAGCGCCAGGGTGAGGCCGCCGCCGGCGGAGTCGCCGGCCACGACGATGCGCGGCGCGGGGACGCCGAGGTCGAGCAGGGCGCGGTAGGCGGCGAGCGCGTCGTCGACCGCGGCGGGATAGGGGTGCTCGGGCGCGAGGCGGTAGTCGAGGAGGTGCGCGACGACGCCGGCCGCGTGGGCGAGGTGCGCGGTGACGGCGCGGTGGGTGGTCCGCGACCCGACGGTGTAGCCGCCGCCGTGCAGGTACAGCAGCACCCGGTCGGGGTCGCTGGCCGGCGTGGCGATCCGGTCGGCCGGCCGTCCGCCCAGCTCGCCGGGCTGCACCCGGGTCCCCTTCGGGAGGATCGCCAGCCTCGTCAGGCCGTCGATGATCGCGCGCTGGCGGCGCGGCGCCACGCGGTCGCTCAGCACCGGCTTGACGACGGTCCGGACGACGGCGCGCATGACGGGGCGAGGGATCTGCATGGACGCATCCAACCAACGACCGGCGCGGTCCCGACAACGCGCCCCCGGGCCGAATGACTGGCGAGGCCCCCGGGTACCGGACGGTGATGGATGGAGGAACGACGACCTGGACCGACGGAGCCTCCGGCAACCGGCAGCCGTGGGTGGTGCTCGCGGGCTTCCTGGCCGCCGTCGCCGTGGCGGCGGTGGTCGGCACGCTGGCCGCGGCCGACTCCCGAGAGACCTACCAGCGCCTGGACCTGCCGGCGTTCGCCCCACCGGGGTGGCTCTTCGGTCCGGTCTGGACGGTGCTCTACGTGCTCGTGGCGGTCGCCGGCTGGCTCGCCTGGCGACGGGCCGGCGTGGACGCCGCGTTCACGGCGTGGTGCGTGCAGCTGGTGCTGAACGCGGCGTGGACGCCGCTCTTCTTCGCCGCCGAGCGCTACTGGCTGGCGTTCGCCGAGCTCTGCTTCCTGTGGGCCGCCATCGTGGTCACCACCGTGCTCTTCCGCCGGCGCTCGACGGCGGCGACGCTGCTGATGCTGCCCTACCTGGCCTGGGTGACCTACGCCGGCGCGCTCAACCTCGCCATCGCGCTGGCCAACTGACCGCGAGGCAGACTCGAAGACGTGAACCGGCTGCAGCGCGCGACCTCGCCCTACCTCCTCCAGCACGCCGACAACCCGGTCGACTGGTGGGAGTGGGGTCCCGAGGCGTTCGCGGAGGCCCGGCGGCGGGACGTGCCCGTGCTGCTCAGCGTCGGGTACGCCGCCTGCCACTGGTGCCACGTGATGGCACACGAGTCGTTCGAGGACGAGGCGACCGCGGCCTACCTCAACGAGCACTACGTCAGCGTCAAGGTCGACCGCGAGGAGCGGCCCGACGTCGACGCGGTCTACATGCAGGCGACCACCGCGATGACCGGCCACGGCGGCTGGCCGATGACCGTGGTGCTGGACCACGACGGCGCGCCGTTCTTCGCCGGCACCTACTTCCCGGACGAGCCGCGCCACGGGTCGCCGTCGTTCCTGCAGGTCGTGACCGCGCTGAGCGACGCCTGGCAGCACCGCGGCGACGAGGTTCGCAGCACCGCTGCACGCGTGGCCGAGCACCTGCGCCGCGACGCCGAGCAGGCGTCGTACGCGCTGACCGCGGAGCGGATCGACGCGGCGGTGACCACACTCGCGGGCGAGTTCGACCCGATGGCCGGCGGTTTCGGCGCACCCCCGGCCTGGGCGCCGAAGTTCCCGCCGACGATGGTGCTCGAGTTCCTGCGGCGGTACACCGCCGGTGGGGCCGACGGGACCGACGAGGACCGGGAGACCGTGCGCCAGGCCCGCCACATGCTGGCGCGGACGGCCGCGGCGATGGCCGGCAGCGGGATGTACGACCAGGTCGGCGGCGGCTTCGCGCGCTACGCCGTCGACCGGGGCTGGGTGGTGCCCCACTTCGAGAAGATGCTCTACGACAACGCCCAGCTCGTGGGGCTCTACGCACGGCTCGGCACCGACCTCGGCGCCCGGACCGCCGCGGAGACCGCGGACTTCATGATCCGCGAGCTGCTCACCGCCGAGGGCGGCTTCGCCTCGGCGCTCGACGCCGACTCCGAGGGCGAGGAGGGCCGGTTCTACGTCTGGACGCCCGACCAGCTGGTCGACGTGCTCGGCGACGACGGCGGCCGGTGGGCCGCCGAGCTGTTCGGCGTGACGCCGGACGGCACGTTCCAGCACGGCACCTCGACCCTGCAGCTGCGGCACTGGCCGACCGACCCCGCCGAGCAGCAGCGCCTCGCCGACGTACGGCGCCGGCTGCTCGTCGCGCGCGAGCAGCGGGAGCGTCCGGCGCGGGACGACAAGGTGGTGGCGGCCTGGAACGGGCTGGCGATCAGCGGGCTGGTCGACGCGGCGCGCCGGCTCCGGCGACCGGAGTACCTCCGGGCGGCGCTGACCTGCGCCGAACTGCTGGTCGACGTGCACCTGCGCGACGGGCGGCTGCTGCGGGTCTCCCGTGACGGGGTCGCCGGCCCGCACGCGGGGGTGCTCGAGGACTACGGCTGCGTGGCGTCCGGGTTCCTCGCGCTCGCCCAGGCGACCGCCGACGGGCGCTGGCTCGCGCTCGCCCGCGACCTGCTGGAGGAGGCGCTGCGCGGCTTCGCGGCCGACGACGGCGGCTTCCACGACACCCATGCCGACGCCGAGGCGCTGGTGGCGCGGCCCCGCGATCCCGGTGACAACGCCTCGCCGAGCGGGACCAGCAGCCTGGTGCACGCGCTCCTCGAGGCGCACGCGCTGACCGGGGAGGGACGCTACCGGAACGTCGCCGAACGGGCGCTGGCCACGGTGGCCGGCCTGGCAGAGCGCGCCCCTCGCTTCGCCGGCTGGTCGCTCGCGGCCGCCGTGACGCTGCTCGACGGCCCGCTGGAGGTGGCGGTCGTCGGACCCGAGGGCGAGGCCCGCGACGCGCTGGAGGCGCGGGCGCTGGCGATCCCGGGCGCTGTCGTGGTGGCGGCCGACGGGCCCGTCGATGCGATTCCCCTGCTCCGGGGCCGCGGACCGGTCGAGGGCCGCCCGGCGGCGTACGTCTGCCGGGGCTTCGTCTGCGAGCGGCCGGTGACGGAGCCGGCGCAGATCGGCACCGCTGGATGAGCCGGCGACGGCCGATGAGCGAGCGCTGGCGCTCGGGGCTGACCCTCGCCCTCAGCGCCGCCATCCTCGCCGGCGTGGTCCTGGCCGGGCCCGGCGACGAGATGGCTGCGGTCCGGCGGCTCCTCGGGATCGGTGGCGACCCCCTCGGGGAGCCGGCGGACGTGGCGCCCGGCGGCGAGTACGCCTTCCTCCGGCACCAGCCGCGCGACGCCGACGCCCCCGTGACGTGGGACCCCTGCCGCGAGATCCGCTTCGAGGTCAATGCCGACGGAGCGCCCGACGGCACGGAGGAGACCGTGGCACTGGTGCGGTCGGCGGTCGAGGAGGTCTCCTCCGTCACCGGCCTCCAGTTCGACTACCTGGGGCTCACCGACCGCCGGCCGGCGTGGAAGGAAGAGTTCTTGCCCGCCGTAAGCCGCGCCCCGGTGCTCGTCTCGTGGGCCACCGCCGAGGAAGTCGACGAGCTCGCAGGCGACGTCGCCGGCGTCGGCGGCGCGGTCGCGGCGCCGTCCGCCTCGAGTAACCGGCTGCGCTACGTGAGCGGCGGGGTCACCCTCGACAGCGACGCCTTCGACGACCTCGAGGACGAGCCGGACGGCGACGCCTACCAGCGCGCGATCCTGCTGCACGAGCTCGGCCACCTTGTCGGCCTCGGGCACGTCGACTCGCCCGCGGAGCTGATGTATCCCGACGACGTCGGACACCTCGGCTTCAGGCGCGGCGACCTCAACGGCCTGGTCCGGCTCGGGCAGGGCGAGTGCGGCTGAGCGCACCGCCCTGCCCGGACGGTCAGGCGCTGGTCGCCTGCTGCTCCTGCGCGCGGCGCTCGCCCGCCTCGATCTCCGCCATCAGGTCCAGGACGTAGCGGGCGAAGTCGAGCTGGATCGTGTGGCGCGGGCTGGAGTAGTACTGGGCGAGGTGCTCGGCCTCGTCCTTCGCCATGATCTGCGTCTGCTCCTCCACCGGAGGTGGCAGGTAGCGGCCGACCAGCAGGCGGGCGAGCAGCTTGGACTGCTGCTCGGCGAGGTTCACGATCGTCGGGGACGACTGGGCCAGCCCCATGAAGTAGAGGTGGTCGACGCCGGGCTTGATCATCCGCTTGAAGAGCGGGTAGCGGTGGTCGCTGGTGGGGTGGAGCTCCGCCTCGTCGTCGTCGAAGAACGGGAACCGCATGTCGTACCCGGTCGCGCAGACGATCACGTCGGCCTCGACCGAGCTGCCGTCGGCCAGGTGCACGGTGCGGCCCTCCAGTCGCTCGATGGCCGGCAGCATGTGGATGTCGCCCGATCCCGCCTTCGTCAGGAAGTCGGCGCTCACCGAGGGGTGCGCGGAGAGCGGCTCGTGGTCGGGCTCGGGCAGGCCGTAGTCGCTCATGTTGCCCACCAGCTCGCGGATCAGCTGCCGGCTCGCGGCGAGCGCCTGCTCCTTGGGGATGTCCGGGGGCGCCATCACCTTGTCGGCGGGCTGGCCGTTGCGGTACTTCGGCAGCACCCAGACCCCGCGCCGCGCGGAGACGTAGAGCTTCTTCGCCATCCAGGGGCTGGAGAGCTCCGAGGCGATGTCCATCGCGGAGTTGCCCATCCCGACCACGATCACCGTCTTGCCGCGCATCTCGACCGGCTCGAAGGGGTTGACGTAGGCGTGGCTGTGCAGGACCTCGCCGTCGAAGCCGCCGGCGTCCTGGGCCCAGTCGGGGAGCCGAGGGGACCAGTGGTGGCCGTTGGCGACGACCAGGTCGGTGTAGCGCCGCGTCTCGCCGGTGGAGAGGGTGACCTCCCAGCCGCCGTCCTCGTGCCGGGCGGCGCGCTCGACCGCGGTGTCGAAGGTGATCCGGTCACGCAGCCCGAAGTGGTCGACGTAGTCGCGGAAGTACTGGTGGATCAGGGTGTGGTGGGGGAAGTCCGGGTAGTCCTCCGGCGCGGGAAAGTCCTCGAACTGCAGGCGCGTGGTGGAGGTGTCGATGTGGAGGGACTCGTAGACCGCCGAGCGGCCGTTGGGGTTCTTGAAGTACCAGTTGCCGCCGACGTCGTCGGACATCTCGAACTGGTCGTAGGCGATGCCGAACTCCTTGAGCCGCTTGGCCGTGGTGATCCCCGAGCAGCCGGCCCCGATCACGCAGACCTTGACGTCGGTGGCGGTCACGACGCCCCCAGGCTGTCGAAGGCGGTGCGGACGTAGGCGTCGGTGCGTGGCGAGGACACGAAGTGGTTCTCCATCCTGTTCATCGTGTAGGCGAAGGTGGTGCGCCGGTCGAGGTCGTTGACGACGATCGAGCCGCCGTAGCCGGTCCACCAGCACACGCGGCCCGCGGGGACCGCCGGCGCCGACGGGGTCGGCAGTGCGTAGCCGAGGCCCCAGGTCAGCGGATACATCAGCACCAGGTCCGGGCCGTCGGCCTGGACCTCGAAGATCCGGTCGATGGTGATGGGGGAGAGCAGCCGGGTGCCGTCGAGCTCGCCACCGTGCGACACCACGGACTGAACGCGGGCGACGGAGCGGGCGTTGCCGTGGCCGTTGACACCGGACACGGCGACCCGCCGCCACTCCGGGGTGTTGCACCCGGCCATGTCGATCATCGGGTTGACCAGGGTCGGCACCAGCAGGTTGCCCTCGGGGAGCGCGGCGTAGTCCAGGCCGCCGGGCGGCGGCGGCTCGAGGTCCGCACACCGGTCGAGGACGTCCTCGGGGACCCCCAGGTGGAAGTCGGCGCCCAACGGCCCGGCCACCTCCCGCCGGAAGACGTCGGCCAGCGGCTCACCGGTCACCGACCGCACCAGGCCGTCGAGCAGGTGCCCGTAGCAGACCATGTTGTAGCCCGACGCCGAGCCGGGCTCGAACCACGGCTCCTGCTCGGCGAGCAGCCGCTCGGCGTACTCGAGGTCCAGCATCTGCTGCAGCGACAGGGTCTCGGTCCAGCCGGACATCCCGGAGGTGTGGGAGAGGAGGTGACGTACCAGCACGCGCTCGTCGCGGAACTCCTTCCAGTACGACGACACGGGGGCGTCGAGGTCGAGAGCGCCGCGATCGGCCAGCACCAGGGCGGTGAGCGCAGCCATCGTCTTGGTGACCGACCACACCTGCACGACGGTGTCCTCCACCCACGGCTCCCCGGGACGGGCCTCGCCGCCCCAGAGGTCGGCGACGAGCTCGCCGTCGCGGACGACCGCCAGCGAGCCGCCGGTGTCGGAGCCGTCCGCGAGACTTCGCTGGAAGAGCTCGCGGAGCGGCTCCAGCTCCGGGGCGCAGGTGCCGTGGACGGTGCTGTCTGAGCGAGGGGTGTCCGACGTCATGGGAAGCACGATAGGAACACGTTCCACTTGCTGTCATGGCAGTCTCACTGGAATGGACCGCGGAGCGACGGACGAGCCATGATCCGGCCCGAGCCGGAGCGCTTCTACGACGGCGGCACGACCGTGGAGCCGCCCCGCCCCGGGCAGCCGCCGCGGGTGGTGCTCGAGCGGGTCGAGTCCGGTGACCTCCACCGGCGCACCGAGCGGTTCCGGATGCAGCGCCGCCTCGCCTACCGCGACCGGGAGTACGGCGAGCTGCTCGTCCCCGTCGACCCGGGCTCCTTCACGACCGACCTCACCTCGGTGCCCGCCCTCTTCACCTGGCTGGTGCCGCGCACCGGCCGGCACCTCCCGCCGGCGCTGCTGCACGACGGCCTCGTCCACGAGCCGGGTCGGCCGGCGAGCTACCTGTCCGCCGACGGCCACGTGCTCGACCGGGTCGCTGCCGACCGTGTGCTCCGCGACGCCATGCGCGACACCGACACCGGCCTGGTGCGGGCCTGGCTGGTGTGGTCGGCGGTGACCCTGGCCACCATCTGGCACGGCTCGGCCGGCTGGAGCCTGGCCCGGCACCTGCGCTACCTGCTCAGCGCGGGCGGGTCGCTGCTCCTCGTGGCCGCGCTCGGGGTGGTGGCCACCTTCGACCTGTTCGACGTGGTGGCGTGGCTGCCGTGGATGGGCGCCGGCCGCTCCTTCGCGCTGGAGCTCGTCGGCGGCCTGGCCGGCGCGGTCGTCGTACCCCTCCTGCTCGGGCTGACCTGGGGGCGGTTCGCGGTGGCTGGCGTGGTGTGCGGCATCGCCCTCGCCGTGCTGCTGCACGTGACGGCGCTGCTGGGTGTGATCTCGCTGCTCTACCTGGCGGCGGAGTGGCTGGCGCGGTCGCGACCCGTCGCGGTCGCGGCGGCGGCCGCCGTGGTGGTGCTCGCCAGCGGGGTGCTCACCGTTCTCCTGGTCGGGTCGGCCGAGTAGGTTCGGAGTCGTGACCACCACGGATGCTCCCCAGACCGCCGACCACACCGGCTCCGCCTCGACCACGTTCGAGTCGCTCGATCCCGCCACCGGCGCGGTGGTGGCCACCCATCCCGTGCACGATGCCGCGCAGGTGCAGCAGGCGGTCGACACCGCACGGGACGAGGCGGCGTGGTGGCGCGACCTCGGCTTCGACGGCCGCAAGCGCGAGCTCGCCCGGTGGCGCCGGCTGATGGCCCGCCGGCTGGACGAGCTGGCCGTGCTGATGACCCGGGAGACCGGCAAGCCCGAGGGCGACGCGCTGATGGAGATCGCCCTGGCGGTCGACCACCTCGCCTGGGCCGCCGCCCACGCCGAGAAGGTGCTCAAGCGGCGCAGCGTGTCGCCGGGCCTGCTGATGGTCAACCAGGCCGCGAGCGTGGAGTACCGCCCGCTCGGCGTCGTCGGGGTGATCGGCCCGTGGAACTACCCCGTGTTCACCCCGATGGGCAGCATCGCCTACGCCCTGGCGGCCGGGAACGCCGTGGTCTTCAAGCCGTCGGAGTACACCCCCGGAGTCGGCGAGTGGCTCGCCCGCACCTTCCGCGAGGCCGTCGGCCGCCCGGTGCTGCAGGTCGTCACCGGCTTCGGCGAGACCGGAGCCGCGCTGTGCTCCGCCGGCGTGGACAAGGTGGCGTTCACCGGCTCCACGGCCACCGGCAAGCGGGTGATGGCCGCCTGCGCGGAGACGCTGACCCCGGTGGTGATCGAGGCGGGCGGCAAGGACGCGCTGCTCGTCGACGAGGATGCCGACCTCGACGCCGCCGCGGAGGCCGCGCTCTGGGGCGCTTGCTCCAACGCGGGCCAGACCTGTGCCGGCGTGGAGCGGGTCTACGTCCACGAGCGGGTGTACGACGCGTTCCTCGACGAGCTGGTCGCGCAGGCCCGGCAGGTCAGGGCCGAGCCCGGCGGCGCGCTCGGGCCGATCACGATGCCCAAGCAGAAGGACGTCATCCGCCACCACATCGAGGACGCCCTGGCCCGCGGCGGCCGGGCGCTCGTCGGCGGCCCGGACGCGGTCGGCGACCGGTTCGTGCAGCCGACCGTGCTGGTCGACGTGCCCGAGGACTCCGCCGCCGTGCAGGAGGAGACCTTCGGGCCGACGGTCACCGTGACGAAGGTCCGCGACATGGACGAGGCCGTCCAGCGCGCCAACGGCACGCCCTACGCCCTCGGCTCGACGGTCTTCTCCAAGACCCGCGGGATGGAGGTCGCCGAGCGGCTCAAGGCCGGGATGACCGCGATCAACGGGGTGATCTCCTTCGCGGGCATCCCGACCCTGCCCTTCGGAGGCGTCGGCGACTCCGGGTTCGGCCGGATCCACGGTCCCGACGGGCTGCGGGAGTTCACCTACGCGCACGCGATCGCGCGCCAGCGGTTCAAGCCGGCCATCGCGCTGACCACCTTCAAGCGCACCCGCAAGGAGGAGCAGCAGCTGGCGAAGGTCGTCCGCGGCCTCTACGGGCGGGGCAGGTAGCCCCCGCCCTCACGCCTTCGGCGGCTTGAGCGGGTCGTGGCCGATCGTCATCAGCCGGCGCCGCCACCGGTCCTCGCCGGCGGTCGGCTCGAGGTCGTCGCGACGCTGCGACCGCACCTGCTCCACGACGCTCTCCATCACCTCGACGTCGTCCGGGGTGAGGTCGACGCGGCGCTTGCCGAGGATCCGCAGCACCCGGTGGCCGAACTCCGAGCCGGCCTGGTCGGGGACCTCCTCGGTCTCCTCGCCGGCGCCCTGGACGGCGAGCCAGTCGCGCAGCTCGCGCGAGGTCATGTTCACCACGGTGTGGAACTCGTCCCAGAGCTCGTCGTCGACGATGCTGGTCGCCACTTCCTGCCTCCTGGAGGTTCGTCCTGACTGTCTCTTCGGCGGTACCCGATAGGTCGGCGCGGGATCCGGGTACCGCTGCGGCGTGAGCGACGAGCGACCCGGCGCCGCCGAGTGGGTGCCCGACGACCCGACCCTGCCCCTCCTCCGCGAGGCGGTGCAGGCCTGCCGCGGCTGCGAGCTGTACCGCGACGCCACCCAGGGCGTGATGGGCGACGGCGACCCGGACGCCCGCCTGGTGCTGCTCGGCGAGCAGCCGGGCGACAAGGAGGACCAGGAGGGCGAGCCGTTCGTGGGACCCGCCGGCCGGCTGCTCGACGAGGCGCTCAGCGACGCCGGCATCGCGCCGGCGAGCGTGTTCAAGACCAACGTGGTCAAGCACTTCCGGTGGTCCGGCACCCGCGGCAAGCGCCGCATCCACCAGTCGCCCCACAAGGCGCACGTCGCGGCGTGCAGCCCGTGGCTGGAGGCGGAGTTCCGGGTGCTGCGGCCCACCGGGGTGGTGCTGCTCGGCGGGACGGCCGGCAAGCTGGTGTTCGGCTCGTCCTTCAAGGTGGGCGAGGCCCGCGGCCGGCCCGTCCCGTGGCCGGAGAGCACCCTGGCCGTGGCCAACCCGCCGGCGTGGGTGCTGCCCACCACCCACCCCTCGGCGGTCCTCCGAGCGCGCGACGAGCGGCAGGCGTCGTACGACGCGCTGGTGGCGGACCTGAGGGTCGCGGCCGACCGGCTCTGAGGAGGGTCCGCTCAGCTGCGTGTCGGCTCGGACAGGCTGCCGAGGATGTCCAGCTGGCGCTCCCACGCGGCGGAGGCGGGGTCGATGACGCCGAAGTGCCCACCCTCGACCTCGACGAGGTGGGCGTCGGCACCGGCGGCCCTGGCCCGCCGCACGTAGGACCGGGACTGGTCGATCGGCACCGTGTCGTCGTCCGGTGCGTGCACGCACCACACCGGGACGGCGAGGGGCAGCTGCTGGGCAGGGTCGAAGCGCGCGTCGGCCTCCGTCGGCGCGTGGCCGAGCAGCGCCCGCACGGCGCCGTCGCCGAGGCCGGCACCGGCGCGGAGGTCGAGCACACCCGCCTGGCTGACCACGTGCGTCACCGGCACCCGCTCGGCCCAGCCGTGGCGGCCGCGGCCCGCCGCCCAGGCCGCCAGGTGCCCACCGGCGCTGTGCCCGAGCGTGACGACCGTCGACGTGTCGACGTCGAGGGTCGCCAGGAGGTCGATCCCGGCCGCGACGTCGTCGAACGTGGCGGGAGCACCGCCACCGCCACCGGGTCCCGGGCCGACCCGGCGGTACTCCAGGTTCCAGGCGGCCCACCCGTGCGCCGCCAGCGACCGGGCCAGCGGCGTGCCCAGGGACTGCGCGTCGTACCGCGCCCGCCAGAACCCGCCGTGCACCACCACCACGACCCCGCGCGGCTCCGCCCGCGGCAGGTGGAGCTCGCCGTACTGGCTGGGGTCGTCGCCGTAGGCGTGCCGGGTGCTCTCGAGAGCCTGCTCGTCGTCGCGTGGGGTCATCGCGGGCTCCTTCCGGTCGCAGGACGACAGCGTGGCGGCCGCGGCACCCCACCCCGCCAGGCGGAGGACGGTCCTGCGGTGCACACCGGCGATCATGACAGCGGGCTGCAGCCGTGGTGCTGGGTCGGTCTCCGCCGGGTGCGCGACCTACCCTTGGCAGGTGCTCGACTGCGCCCACTTCACGGCCGGCCGCTGCCGCTCCTGCGCCTGGCTGGGCCGGGCGTACGACGACCAGCTGGCCGCCAAGGAGGCGGCGGTCCGGCGGCTGGTCGACCACCCAGGGATGCTCTGGGTGGACCCGGTCGCCAGCCGGCCGGAGGGATTCCGCAACAAGGCCAAGATGGTGGTCGCCGGGACCGCCGAGGACCCGACCCTCGGCATCCTCGACCCGGCCGGCGGCGGGGTCGACCTGCGCGACTGCGCCCTGCACACGCCGGGCATCGTCGCTGCGCTGCCGGTGCTGGCGCGCTTCGTCACCCGGGCCGGCCTGACGCCGTACGACGTCGCGAGCGACGCGCCCGTGGGCCGCCGCGGCGAGCTCAAGCACCTGCTCGTGACGGAGTCGCCGGACGGGGAGCTGATGGTGCGGCTGGTGGTGCGGTCCACGGCTACCGAGGCGCGGGTCCGCAAGCACCTGCCGTGGCTGCTCGGCGAGCTGCCCCGGGCGCGCGTGGTCACGCTCAACGTGCAGCCGGAGCACCGGGCGGTGCTGGAGGGCGACCGCGAGGTGGTGCTCACCGAGGCCGACACCCTGCCGATGGACGTCAACGGCGTCACCCTCCACCTGCGACCGCGCAGCTTCTTCCAGACCAACACCGAGGTGGCCGCCGCGCTCTACCGCAGCGCCCGCGACTGGACGGCCGCGCTGCAGCCGGCCCGGGTGGTCGACCTCTACTGCGGTGTCGGCGGCTTCGCGCTGCACCTGGCCGCGCCCGGCCGCAGCGTCACCGGCATCGAGATCAGCGCCGAGGCCGTCGCCAGCGCCGAGCGCTCCCGCGACGAGTTCGACCCGCCGGGCCGGCTGGAGTTCGTCGCGGGGGACGCCACGTCGCCGGCGCACGCCGCGCTCCTCGACGGGGCCGACCTGGTGGTGGTCAACCCGCCCCGGCGTGGCCTGGGCAGCGACCTGAGCCGGCGCCTGGAGCGGTCGGGCGTCGGGCACGTGCTCTACTCCAGCTGCAACGCCGAGACCCTCGCCCGCGACCTCGCCGAGCTGGCGTCGTACGCGCCGGTGCGGGGCCGGGTGCTCGACATGTTCCCGCAGACGCCGCACAGCGAGGTGCTGGTGCTGCTCGAGCGCGTGGCGGCCTGACCGGCGCCGTCAGCGCAGCGAGTACGTCGCCAGCGACACGCCCACGTAGTGCGCGGCGAAGGCGGCGACCGTGAACCCGTGGAACACCTCGTGGAAGCCGAACCATCGCGGGGAGGGGTCGGGCCACTGGAACCCGTAGACCAGGCCGCCCATGGTGTAGAGCAGGCCGCCGACGGCGATCAGCACGAACACCGCGACCCCGATGCCGAGGCCGAGCGCAAGGGCGCCGTCGAAGAAGGCCGGGATGAAGAAGATGGCGGCCCAGCCGAGCGCGATGTAGACCGGCGCCGACATCCAGCGCGGGGCACCGGGCCAGAACAGCTTGAACCCGATGCCGAGCAGGGCGCCGGTCCACGCCACGCTGAGCATGATCGTGCGCGAGGCGCCGTCGAGCAGGATCAACGCGAACGGTGTGTAGGAGCCCGCGATGAAGAGGAAGATGTTGGAGTGGTCGAAGCGGTTGAGGACCCGCCACACCGGTGGTGACCAGGTGCCGCGGTGGTAGAGCGCCGAGATCCCGAAGAGCAGCAGGGCCGACCCGATGTAGATCGACGAGCCGATCTTGGTCGTCGCCGTCGGTGACAGCGCGATCAGGACGATGCCGGCCGCGAGGACCAGCGGCGCGGACGCGAGGTGCAGCCAGCCGCGGAGCTTCGGCTTGACCTCGGCGAGCGCTTCGCTGACCTGGTCGCCGAGGGAGTCCAGACGGGACCGCACCGCGTCGTTCGCGTTGTGGAAGGCCTGGGTCATGTCCGTGAGAGTACCCACTGGTTGAACATGCAACGGCGGCCGGACGGACGTGATCTCCCGCTCATCCGGCCGCCGGCTGCTGCGGACCGGGCGCTCAGGCGGCAGGCGGCGCGACCGGACCCTCGGACGGCTGGACGATCACGAAGCCGGGGCCGTGGAAGGAGACCTGGAACGCCTCGCCCGAGCCGCGGCCGATCAGGGCTCCCGCGGTGACGCTGGACTTGATCGCCGTCTGCAGGTGCACCGACCACGCCACCAGCGCGTTGGCGTCGGCGAAGGTGGGCGCCTCGGCCGCGTTGAGCACCACCGGCTCGCCGTCGGTGGTGATCGCGACCCAGCCCGAGCCGCGCAGCGTGGTGTTGAAGAGGCCGCCGGCGGCGATGCTGCCGCCCTTGACCCGCTCGACGTTCCAGTCCAGCGACGCCGAGAAGGCGAGCACGTTCTTGCCGTTGGCGGAGATCCCGCTGTTGTCCAGGTGGAGGATGTGCACGTCGTGCGCGGCGTCGGCGAGGAACACGTCGCCCTGGCCCTCGACCCGCATCAGGTTCAGGCCCTCGCCGGTCAGCGCCTTCTTGAGGAACTTCGCGGCGCCGCCGCCCTGGTAGGAGAAGTTGACGTTGCCCTGGTAGGCCACCATCGAGCCCTGCTTGGCCATGAACGGCTCGTTGATGCGCACGCGCAGCAGCTTCCGGCTCTGCAGCGCGGCGCCGACGCCGCCCTTCTCGCTGAACTGGCCGCTGATCAGGTCGCCGCTGATCCCGGCGAACGCGTCGGCGAGAGCCGGGTCGCCACCCATCGGCTGGCCGGCGTACGGCGGCTGCCCGCCGGCCGGCTGCGCGCTCGGCGGCTGCCCGCCGGCGTACGGCGCCTGGCCCATCGGCGCGTCGGCCATCGACGGGTCGGCCAGCGACGGTCCCGCCCCGGCCGGCGCGAACGCGGTCTCCGGCTCCGGCTCCGCCTGCTGCGTCGAGCCGTGCTGCTCGTGCGCCGCGGACTCCGCCGACTCCGCCGACTCCGCCGACTCCGCGGACTCGGCCCCTGAGGCCTCCGCAGCCTCCCCGCCGGTGTCCTCGGCGCGGTGGCTGCCGCCGGCCTGCTCGTCGGGCGGGTACAGCGGGGAGACCGACTGCACTCCCTGGTCCGAGACGTGGTCGGTCCACTGGGAGCCGTCCCAGTAGCGGAGCTCGTGACGGCCGGTCGGGTCCGGGTGCCAGGCGGCAGCGGTCATGGTGGGGATACCTCTCTCCAGGCGTGGCGGCGCGGACAGCGCCGTCCCATCGTGTCAGTCCTCCGAACGCGCGGGAAGGTCGGATCGTGCCTCCCGGGAGCGCCGACCGGATCGCACTCGCTCGGAGGCGGAGGGGACTACCATCGGCCCCGTGGCGGACTGGAAGCGTGGCGTGCGCAAGGTGCTCTACCCCGCCTACGAGGCGCGGATGCTGCGCCGGATGCCCGACAACCTCCCCAAGCACGTCGGCGTGATGCTCGACGGGAACCGCCGGTGGGCCAAGGCGGTGGGCCGGGACACCGCCCACGGCCATCAGGCGGGTGCGGCCAACATCGAGCCGCTGCTCACCTGGTGCGACGAGGTCGGCATCGAGGTGGTCACGCTGTGGCTGCTGTCCACCGACAACCTCAACCGGCCGGCGCGCGAGCTGGAGCCGCTGCTGGAGATCATCGCCGACGCCGTCGACTCGCTGGCCGACCAGCGCCGCTGGCGGCTGCATCCGGTGGGCGCCCTCGACCTCCTGCCGGACGCCACCGCGAAGCGACTCAAGGCCGCCGCCGAGGCCACCGCCGACGTCGACGGCATGATCGTCAACGTCGCCGTCGCGTACGGCGGCCGCCGCGAGATCACCGACGCGGTCCGCTCCCTCCTCGCCGAGCACGCCCAGCGCGGCACCTCCCTGGAGGAGCTGGCGCACCAGGTCGACATCGAGCACATCGAGGAGCACCTCTACACCAAGGGGCAGCCCGACCCCGACCTGGTGATCCGGACGTCGGGGGAGCAGCGGCTCGGCGGGTTCCTGCTGTGGCAGAGCGCCAAGTCGGAGTTCTACTTCTGCGAGGCCTACTGGCCCGACTTCCGGCGGGTCGACTTCCTCCGCGCGATCCGCGCCTACGCCATGCGGGAGCGCCGGTTCGGCGCCTGACACCCGGATTCGGCACGCCGGCGGCCCGAAGTTAGGGTTGCCTATGTGAGCGCCAAGCCGACGACCGAGCTGACCGTCCTGGCGCGTCGGCGGCTGAGCCCCGGCATGGTCCGCCTCCGGTTCCGGGGCGACCTGACCGCCTTCGCGGACAGTGGCTTCACCGACCGCTACGTCAAGCTGGTCTTCGGCGACGGCTCCGGCGGCGGCCGACCCGTCCTGCGGACCTACACCGTCGCCGAGCTCGACGTGGCCGCCGGCACGCTGGCGATCGACTTCGTCGTGCACGGCGATGCCGGCGTCGCCGGTCCGTGGGCGGCGTCGGCGCAGCCGGGCGACACCGTGACGGTCCGGGGCCCGGGCGGCGCCTACGCGCCCGACCCCGCGGCCGACTGGCACCTGCTCGCCGGCGACGAGGCGGCGCTCCCCGCCATCCGCGCGGCCCTCGCCGCACTGCCGGCCGACGCCCGCGGGCACGCCGTGCTCCAGGTCGCCGGTCCCGGGCACGAGCAGGAGCTGGCCGCACCGGCCGGGGTCGAGGTGACCTGGCTGCACCGCGACGGCCAGTCCGGCCAGTCCGGCCAGTCTGGCCTTGCCGACGCCGTCCGCGCGCTCCCGTGGCGGCCGGGCCGGGTGCAGGTGTTCGTGCACGGCGAGGCGCAGGCGGTGATGCACCAGATCCGTCCGTACCTGCTGCGGGAGCGAGGCGTGCCCCGGGCCGACGTGTCCATCTCCGGCTACTGGCGCGAGGGCCGCACCGAGGAGGCCTTCCGCGAGTGGAAGGCCCGGCTCGCCGAGCGGGAGCAGGCGGAGGGGGCGGCATGAGCCCCACCCGGCTGTTCCGCACCGTCGCGGTCGCCGAGGCGATCACCTGGGCAGGGCTGCTGCTCGGCATGTTCCTCAAGTACGGCACGGAGACCACCGAGCTCGGCGTGCGGGTCTTCGGCATGCTCCACGGCATCGTCTTCGTCGCCTACGTCGTGGTCACCGTCGTCGTCTGGGTGGACCGTCGGTGGACGGTGGGCCGGGGACTGCTCGCCCTGGGCGCCGCGGTGCCGCCGCTGGCCACCCTGCCGCTGGAGTGGTGGGCCGTCCGCCGTGGATGGCTCGGCGACGCCTGGCGGCTGCCCGAGGGGGCCGGCGCCTCGCCGGCCGACCGGCTGGTCGCCTGGCTGGTGCGCAGCCCGCTTCGCGGCCTGGGCGTCGGCGTGGTGGCCGTCGCCGCGCTCACCGGCCTGGCCCTGCTGGTGGGGCCGCCGACGTCATGACCATCGAGGTCCGCTCGCTGACCCGGCGCTTCGGCGACCTGGTCGCGGTCGACGCGGCCTCGTTCGTGGTGCCGCCCGGTGGGCTGACGGGTTTTGTCGGCGGCAACGGTGCCGGCAAGACGACGACCATGCGGATGGTGATGGGCGTCCTGGCCGCACACGGCGGAGAGGTGCTCTGGCAGGACCGGCCGGTGACGGCGGCCGACCGGCGCCGCTTCGGCTACATGCCGGAGGAGCGCGGGCTCTATCCGAAGCAGGGCATCCTCGACCAGCTCGTCTACCTGGCGCGGCTGCGCGGCATGGACGCGACCGCCGCCCGGGCCGCGATCCTGGAGCTGCTCGAGCGGTTCGACCTGGCCGACCGGGCCAAGCACCCGCTCGAGTCGCTCTCACTCGGCAACCAGCAGCGGGTCCAGATCATCGCCTCGCTGGTCCCCGCGCCGCTCGCCCTGGTGCTCGACGAGCCGTTCTCCGGGCTCGACCCGGCTGCCGTGGAGTCGATGGCCGACCTCCTCCGCGAGCGGGCCGCCGGCGGGGTGCCCGTCGTGTTCTCCTCCCACCAGCTCGACCTCGTCGACCGGCTCTGCGACCGGATGGTGGTGATGGCGGGCGGCCGGGTGGTCGCGCACGGCTCCGCCGACGAACTTCGCGCCGGATCCGCGGTGCGCTACCGGGTCGTCCTGGCCGGGGACGCCGGCTGGATCCGGGAGCAGCGCGGGATCCGGGTGCTGTCGCTCGCCGGGCCGGAGGCGGTGGTCGAGGTCGAGCAGCCCGGAGCCGACCAGGAGCTGCTGACCGCGGCCCTCGCCCGCGGCGCCGTACACGACTTCAGCCGGGTGGTGCCGCGGCTGAGCGAGATCTTCCGGGAGGTCGCGGCATGAGCTCGGGGACCCGTCACCTCTGGTACGTCGTCGCTCGGCGCGAGGTCGCCGTGAAGCTCACCGACCGGGCGTTCCTCGTCGGGACCCTCCTCTCGCTCGTCGTGATCCTGGGCCTGATCGGGCTCCAGGCGTGGCTCGACGGCCGCGGGGAGGAGCACACGCTCGGCGTCGTGTCCGCCGATGCCGTGGCCCTCGCCGGGACGGTCGAGGTGCAGGTCGAGCGGGCCCACCCGGAGGTGAGGGTGGTGGTGGTGGAGCTCGACACCGCCGCGGCCGCCCGCCAGGCGGTCCTCGAGGAGGAGGTGGACGCCTGGCTGCGGCCGGCCTCGGAGGGCGACGGCTGGACCCTGGTGACCCGTGACAGCCAGGACTCGGAGCTGCGCGACCTGGTCGGCGGCGTGGTCCGCGACCAGGTGCTGGCCGACGAGCTGGCGCAGGCCGGCTCCTCGCTAGCGGACGTCGCGGCGGCCGCCGACGTCGGTGTCCAGCAGCTCGAGGGCGACGCCGAGCTGGGCGAGCTGCGCGACATCCTCGGCTTCGCGTTCGCCTTCCTCTTCTACCTGTCCGCGGTGATGTTCGGCTACACGCTCGCCAGCAGCGTGGTGGAGGAGAAGCAGTCGCGGATCGTGGAGATGATCGCCGCCGCGGTGCCGCTGCGGCAGCTGCTGGCCGGCAAGATCGCCGGCAACAGCGTGCTGGCCCTCGGTCAGCTCGTCGCGTACGTCGCCGTGGGGCTGATCGCGCTGCGGTTCACCGACTACGGCGACCTGCTCGGCGCGCTGTCGGGTGGGGTGGTCTGGTTCCTGCTGTTCTTCCTGGTCGGCTTCGTCGCCCTCGCGTGCATGTGGGCGGTCGCCGGCGCGCTGGCCAGCCGGTCCGAGGACCTGCAGCACACCACCAGCAGCGTCACGATGCTGCTGCTCGCGATGTTCTTCGGTGCGCTCCTCCTGGAGGGGTCGGTCGCCCAGGTCGCCTCCTTCGTCCCTCCGTTCTCCGCCGTCCTGATGCCGATGCGGGTGCTCGACGGCACCGCGGCGTGGTGGGAGCCGGTCGCCGCGCTGCTGCTGCTGGTGCTGTTGGCCGCCGGTCTGGTGCTCGCGGCCGAGCGGCTCTACCGGCGGGCACTGCTGCAGACCGGCGGGCGCCTGACGGTCCGCGCCGCCTGGCGCCTGGAGGAGTAGCCCACGCTGCTCGGCCGTGCGGGTGCGGAACCGGTCGACCGCCGCTAGCGTCGGAGAACCATGCCTCCTGTGCCTCCCGTGCCTTCTGTGCCCTCCGTGCCCGCTCCATCGCTCGACCGACGCGCCGCGCTGCGCCTCGCCCTGCTGAGCCTCGCTCTCGGCGGGGGTGGGGGTCTGCTCGCCGCCTGCGGGGACGATGCGGGCGGCCGCCCGAAGCCCGGCCAGGACCCCGACGGCATCGAGCTGGTGTCGTCCGAGGCGAGCCGGGCTCCGGGCGACCCCGCCGTGCTGCCGGACGTCGTGGCCGGGCTCCAGGCGTTCGGCGGTGACCTCTACGGACAGCTCGCCGGAGACGAGGGCAACCTCGTGCTGTCGCCGTACTCCGTCCTCGTCGCGCTCGGCATGACGATGGCCGGCGCGGCGGGCAGGACCGCCGAGGAGATGGCAGCGGTGCTGCACACCGGCGGGCTCGGGGACCGGTGGCACGAGGGGGTCAACGCGCTGACCGCGCACGTCGACGGGCTGGCGGGCGAGCAGGAGCGGTCCGACGGCACCACGGCCGAGATCGCCCTGGCGACCGCCAACCAGCTCTTCGGGCAGGAGGGCGTCGGCTGGGAGGACGACTTCCTCGACGTCCTCGCCCGGCAGTACGGCGCCGGGCTGCGCGCCGTCGACTTCGCGACGGAGACGGCGAAGGCGCGCACCCTGATCAACGACTGGGTCGAGCAGCAGACCGACGACCGGATCGAGGACCTGGTGCCGCAGGGGGTGCTCGACGCCGCGACGCGGCTGGTGCTGGTCAACGCCGTCTACCTGAAGGCGCCGTGGGAGCACACGTTCGACAAGGAGCTGACCGCGACCGGCTCGTTCCGCCGGGCGGACGGGTCGACCGTCGACGTCGACCTGATGCACCGGCCGGACCTGAGCGGCGGCCTGGTCACCGGCGACGGCTGGCGGGCCGCCGTGCTGCCGTACGCCGGCTCGGGGCTGGCCATGACCGTCGTCCTCCCCGACGACGCCGGCCTGGCCGCGGTGGAGGAGCAGGTCGTCGCCGAGGGACTCGGTCCCCTCCTCGCCGGCGCGCAGCCGCAGGTGCTCGACATCTCGCTGCCGCGGTGGAGCTTCCGCGCCCAGGCGTCCCTGCGCGACGCGCTCACCGCGCTGGGCATGCGCGCCGCCTTCACCGACGCCGACTTCACGCCGATGACCGAGGAGGACCTCGACCTCGTCGTCTCCCACGTCCTCCACCAGGGCTTCATCGCCGTCGACGAGGAGGGCACCGAGGCGGCCGCCGCCACCGCGGTGGTGATGCGGGAGACCAGTGCCCCGGTCGCCGTGGAGTTCGTCGTCGACCGGCCGTTCCTGTTCGTCATCCACGACGTCGAGCACGGCGCGCCTCTGTTCGTCGGCCGGGTCAGCGACCCCACGGCGTAGTCGGCGGGGCTCGGTAGGCTGGGAGCGTCCACCCCCCGGGTCCGTCCCGACCGGGGGTTGTCGTGCTGTCTCCCCACCCGGAAGTGAGCCCTCGTGAGCCTCGCCGGCCTCGCCGACGCCGTCCTCGCCGACCCCGTCCTCGCCGACCCGCTCGCCGAGGCGGCCCAGGGCCGGCTGCCGGTCACCGAGCTGACCGGCCCGGAGGCGCTGCGACCGTTCCTGGTGGCCGGACTCGCCCGCACCGGGCGGCCGGTCCTCGCGGTGACGGCCACGACCCGCGAGGCCGAGCAGCTGACCGCCGAGCTCGGCGACCTGCTCGACCCGGCGACGGTGGCCTACTACCCGAGCTGGGAGACGCTGCCCCACGAGCGGCTCAGCCCGCGCAGCGACACCGTCGGCCGGCGGCTCGCGGTGCTGCGCCGGCTGCGCCACCCGGGCGACACGGAGGCGACCGGCCCGCTGTCGGTCGTGGTGGCCCCGGTGCGGTCGGTGCTCCAGCCGCAGGTCAAGGGGCTGGGCGACCTGACCCCGGTGGAGATCGCCGTCGGCGACACCACCGCCCTCGACGACGTCGTCGCGGGCCTGGCCGGCGCCGCCTACTCCCGGGTGGACCTCGTGGAGAAGCGCGGCGAGTTCGCCGTGCGCGGCGGCATCGTCGACGTCTTCCCGCCCACCGAGGAGCACCCCGTCCGGGTGGAGTTCTGGGGCGACGAGGTCGAGGAGATCCGCTCCTTCGCGGTCGCCGACCAGCGCACCATCGCACCGCTCGAGCGGCTCTGGGCGCCGCCGTGCCGTGAGCTGCTGCTCACCGACGACGTGCGCGCCCGCGCCGCCGAGCTCGGCCGCCGCCACCCCCAGCTCGTCGAGCTCACCGACAAGCTCGCCCAGGGCATCGCCGTGGAGGGGATGGAGGCGCTGATCCCCGCGCTCGTCGACGAGCTCGAGCTGCTGGTCGACCTGCTCCCGGCCGAGACGCAGGTGCTCGTGCTCGACCCGGAGCGGGGGGGGGGGGGGGGGGGCGCCCGCCCCGCGCCGCCCGCCC
>NZ_JBNBPO030000036.1:0-32505 GCF_051280635.3 Nocardioides proteolyticus
TGCGGCGGCTGGGGCGGCTGCCGGGGCCGGGGCTGCGGCGGCCGGGGCCGCTGCGGGCGCGGCGGCAGGGGCCGGTGGCGACAGCAAGGTCTGCAGCCAGTCGGGAACAGCTCGGCCGGCGCGGCGTCGTACCGCCGGCAGCGCCTCGCGCGGGCTGTTGCGCAGCCAGAACTGCTGGGTCTGCTGCTGGCCGCGATGCTTCTCGAGCTTGTAGAGCAGCAGGTCGAGGAAGTAGTTGGCGTCGTCCCGGTAGAGGGTCTTGGCCGCGTCCCGGAACGCCGCGGCGTCGGCCTTGCGGGCGTGCTTCTCGAGCCGGTCCTTCTTGAAGCCGCGCTTCAGCCCACCGGACGGCCGCGCGTACCGCTGCACGACCGCCTCGGGACCGAGGACGCCTGCGGGCGGCATGGTGGAGACGAGGCCGCTGACGGCGCGGTTGCCGGCGGTGCGCTGCAGGCCTTGCAGGTCGGCCACCGAGGATGCCGGGACGGCCCGGCCGGCAGCACCCGGACCCGCGTGGCCCGCGCCGGCGGAGCCGCGGTCCTCGGCTGCTGGCGCCGGTCTGCGGCTGGGCCGAGCTCGTGTCATGGGGGGTGACCCTTCGTCGACGGCACCGGCGACGCTAGGGAAGTCGCCAGGCCGGCGGCCACCGCGGTCAGGCGGTCGGACGGGCGAGACCGGCTGCCCGAAGGGGCAGGTGCCGACGTACCTGACGAACGCGTTGCTTTTTCCGCGATTTCCCAACGCGTTCGTCAGGTACGACGGATGATCCGGGCGTGACTCGCCACCGGCTCCTGCTCGCGCTGCTCGTCGGGGTGCTGGCGACCGGTGCGACGGTGACCGTGTGGGTGGGGGCGGGGGCCGGGACCGACCACTGCGCGCGGGTGGCCCGGGCCGCCGCGGAGCGGGCCGCGCTCGTCACCGGCGACGGCCTCGACGTCCTGGTCATCGGCGACTCCTACTCCGTGGGCGCCGGGGTGCCGCCGCGGCGGTCGTGGCCGGTGCGCCTGGACGGGCGGGTGCGGGTCGACGGGTTCTCCGGCAGCGGCTTCAGCCGAGGCGCCAGCGCGTGCGGCGACGTCAGCTTTGCGACCCGCGCACCGGTGTCGGTGCGGCCCGGCACCGACCTGGTGGTCGTCGAGGGCGGCCTCAACGACACCGACCAGCCGCCGGCCGACCTGGAGGCGGGCTTCGCCGAGCTGCTGCGCGGGTTGCAGCGCGCCGGCGTCTCCGCCGACCGGGTGGTGGTCGTCGGTCCGCCTGCGGCGCCCGCGCGCCGTCCGGCCAGGGTGGCCGCGGTCGACCGAGCGCTCGCCCGTCTGGCCGGTGCGGCCGGCGTCGCCTACCTCTCGATGCGCGGGGTGGAGCTGACCTACCTCGACGACCGCCTGCACCCGGACGCCGCCGGGCACGAGGTGTTCGGCGACGTCGTGGCCGAGCACGTCGGCCGGCACCTCGCCGACGTCAGCGCCAGCCGAGCTCCGGGGCGACGTGGCGCAGCACGCTCTCGATGACGTGGGCGTTGTAGTCGACGCCGAGCTGGTTGGGCACCGTCAGCAGCAACGTGTCGGCCGCGGCGATCGCCTCGTCCTCGGCGAGCTCCTTGACGAGCTGGTCGGGCTCGCCGGCGTACGACCGGCCGAACCGGGCGAGGCCGCCGTCGATGTGCCCGACCTGGTCCGTGCTGGCCGTCTCGCGTAGGAAGTAGGCGCGGTCGCGCTCGTCGACGATCGGGAAGATGCTGCGGCTGACCGAGACGCGCGGCTCGCGGGTGTGGCCCGCTGCGGTCCAGGCGTCGCGGAACCGCTGGATCTGCTCGGCCTGCAGCCGGTGGAACGGCACGCCGGTGTCCTCGGTGAGCAGGGTCGAGCTCATCAGGTTCATGCCCTGCTCGGCGGTCCACTCCGCCGTGGCGCGGGTGCCGGCGCCCCACCAGATCCGCTCCCGCAAGCCGGGGGAGTGCGGCTCGACCCGCAGGAGGCCCGGCGGGTTGGGGAACATCGGACGTGGGTTCGGCTCGGCGAAGCCCTCGCCCTCGATCACCTCCAGGAACCGGCGCGTGTGCGCCCGGGCCATCGCCGCGTGGTCGCCGTCCTCCGGCTCGTGCCCGAAGTGGCGGAACCCGTCGATCACCTGCTCCGGTGACCCGCGGCTGATGCCGAGCTGCAGCCGACCGCCGGAGATCAGGTCGGCGGAGCCGGCGTCCTCGGCCATGTAGAGCGGGTTCTCGTAGCGCATGTCGATCACGCCGGTGCCGATCTCGATCCGGCTGGTGCGCGCCCCGACCGCCGCGAGCAGCGGGAACGGCGAGGCCAGCTGGCGGGCGAAGTGGTGGACCCGGAAGTAGGCGCCGTCGGCGCCCAGCTCCTCCGCCGCCACCGCGAGGTCGATCGACTGGAGCAGCGCGTCCGACGCCGAGCGCGTCGCCGAGTGCGGGGACGGCGTCCAGTGGCCGAAGGACAGGAACCCGATGTTCTTCACATTTCATCCAACCGGCTGCGCCCCGCGGTCATTCCGTACGACGCCCGGCGGGCGCGACGGTGACGCGCTGCACCTCGGGGCCGGCGGCTATCCCTCGCTCTGCTTGCTGAAGGCCGCGTCGAAGGAGGCCGCCGGCGGGTCGTAGTCGAAGCGCCGGAGGAACTCCAGCGCCTCCGGGGCGCCGTGCAGCCGGTCCATGCCGGCGTCCTCCCACTCCACCGAGATCGGGCCGGCGTAGCCGATGGCTGCCAGGGCGCGGAACGCGTCCTCCCAGGGCACGTCGCCCCGGCCGGTGGAGACGAAGTCCCAGCCGCGGTGCTGGTCGCCCCAGGGGAGGTGGGAGGAGAGGATGCCGTTGCGGCCGCCGCCCATCCGCATCCGGGTGTCCTTGCAGTCGACGTGGTAGATCCGGTCGGCGAAGTCGGTGATGAACGCGACCGGGTCCAGGCCCTGCCACATCATGTGGCTGGGGTCCCAGTTGATCCCGAACTCCGGCCGGTTGCCGATCGCGTCGAGGGTGCGTCGCGTCGACCAGTAGTCGTAGGCGATCTCCGAGGGGTGCACCTCGTGGGCGAACCGCACGCCGCACTCGGCGAAGACGTCGAGGATGGGGTGCCAGCGGTCGGCGAAGTCCTGGTAGCCGGCGTCGATCCGCTCGGCGGGCACCGGCGGGAACATCGCGACGTACTGCCAGATCGAGGAGCCGGTGAACCCGACGACGGTGTCCACCCCCATCGCCTGCGCGAGCCGCGCGGTCAGCCGCATCTCCTCGGCGGCGCGCTGCCGCACGCCCTCGGGAGAGCCGTCACCCCAGACCCGCTCGCGGACGATCGCCTGGTGGCGGAAGTCGATCGGGTCGTCGCAGATGGCCTGGCCGGTCAGGTGGTTGGAGATCGCCCAGCACTGCAGGCCGTGCCGCCGCAGGATGTCCATCCGCTCCTCGACGTAGCCGTCCTCGTCGACCCGCCAGGCGTCGAGGTGCTCGCCGGAGACCGCGATCTCGAGGCCGTCGTAGCCCCACTTCGCGGCCAGCTCGGCCACCTCCTCGAGGGTGAGGTCCACCCACTGGCCCGTGAAGAGCGTGAAGCGCTTGCCCATCAGTCCTCCTTCTCGGTCCGGTCGAGTACGACGTCGACCCGGGTGCCCTGCTGGGCGGCGGACCGCTCGACCGCGTCGAGCACGCGCTGCACGGCGAGCCCGTCGGTGAACGACGGCGCGGGGTCGCGCCCGTCGGCGACCGCGGTCAGGAAGTCCGCGGCCTGGATGGTGAAGGTGTGGTCCCACCCGAGGACGTGTCCCGGCGGCCACCACGCGGACAGCGACGGGTGGTCGGGCTCGGTCACCACGATGCGCTGCGCGCCGGTGGTCGCCCCGCCGAGCCCCTCCTGCAGGTGCAGCTCGTTGAGGCGCTCGAGGTCGAAGGCGATCGACCCGCGGTCGCCGTACAGCTCGAGGGTGAGGCCGTTCTTGCGGCCGGTCGCGACCCGGCTGACCTCGATGCCGGCGACCGCTCCGGAGGCGGTCTCCAGGGTGGCCCACGCGGCGTCGTCGACGGTGACCGGCTCCGGGCCGGAGGGACCCTCGCGGGTCGGCACGAACGTGCACAGGTGGCCGGTCGCGGTGACCACCGGCTCGCCGAGCAGATGCTGCACGAGGTCCACCACGTGGGAGCCGAGGTCGCCGAGCACGCCGGACCCGGCGGACTCCTTGCGCAGCCGCCACGTCATCGGGGCCGAGGCGTCGGCGAGCCAGTCCTGCAGGTAGGCGGCCCGCACCTGGCGCACCGCCCCGATCCGGCCGTCCGCCACCAGCTCCCGGGCGAGGGCGAGCGCGGGCACCCGCCGGTAGTTGAAGCCCACGCCCGAGCGGACCCCTCGCGCCGCGGCCCGTGCGGCCGCGGCCACCATGTCCTGGGCCTCGGGCACCGAGTTGGCGAGCGGCTTCTCGACGAGCACGTGCTTGCCGGCGGCGAGCGCGGCGAGCGCGATCTCGCGGTGGCTCTCGCCCGGCGTGCAGATGTCGACGACGTGCACGTCGTCGCGGACCACCACCGACGCCCAGTCGGTCGCGGTCTCGGCCCAGCCGTACTGGTCGGCCGCCTGCTTCACGGCGGCGGCGTCGCGACCGACGAGGACCTGCTGCCGCACCGGCGGCGTGCCGGGGAAGAACGCGTTGACGTTGCGCCACGCGTTGGAGTGGGCCTTGCCCATGAACGAGTAGCCGACGACGGCCACCCCCAGGCTGCCTCCGGGCGACGCGGTCATCGGGCTCCTCCTGCGGTGGCGGGATCGTGGGCGCGCGCCGTGGCGGCGCGCAGGAACGCCAGGCCGTCGCGCGCGAGGTCGTCGGGCGAGGCGGCGAGTGGTCGCCAGATGGAGGCGGCCACGGCGATGGCGGCGTTGTCGGGGGTGAAGCTCTCGATGTTCAGCGGGCCCGTGTAGCCGACCTCGTCGAGGGCGGCGAGCAGCGCCGGCCAGTCGGTCTGGTCGCCGCCCGGGGCGCCACGGTCGCTGCCGCACACCTGCAGGTGCAGCAGGTGCTCACCGGCGCGTCGTACGGCGTCGGCGCTGGAGCGCTCCTCGATGTTGAGGTGGTAGGTGTCGAGCGCGAGCCCCAGGTGGGGCCCGAGCAGCGGCCCCAGTGCCTCGAGCGCCTGGTCGACGGTGTTGACCAGCGAGGTCTCGTAGCGGTTGAGCGGCTCGATCCCGATCCGCACGCCGTGTGCGGCGGCGTGGTCGACCACGGGCGCCAGGTTGGCGCGCCACTCGTCGTAGGCCGCGGCGCGCTCATCACCGGTGAGCCGCCAGACCCGCCCGGTCCGGGCGTAGAACGGTCCGCACACGGCCGGCGCGCCGATCGCCGCGGCCAGGTCGATGCAGCCGCGCAGGTAGTCCTGCGTGGCCGCGACCGCCTCCGGTGCGGCCGCCACCAGGTCGCGGCCCGGCGCCATCGCCCCCACGACGTACGGCGCCAGGCCGGTCTCGGCGAGCACGGCGGCCGTCGGCTCGGGGCTGATGTCGCCCACCGACTCCAGCGGCAGCTCGACGGCGTCGAAGCCGAGCGAGGCGACGTGCCGGAGCAGGTCGGGCAGGTTCGCGTCGGTGAGCGGGGAGGTCCACACCCACGTGTTGACGCCGATGGCTCTCACGGTGAGGCCTTTCCGTGCGGGGGTCGGGGAAGGGGCGTGGCCCGGGATGGAGGAGGCCGCTGGGCGGCCTCCTCCACCTCCGATGCCGGTTAGGGGATCTGCCGCTTCTGCCAGACCTCCGGGTAGCCCGGCAGGTCCTCGCCGCCGAACTTGGCGTAGTGGCCGTCGGGCATGCCCTCGTTGGCCTCGAGGAACTCGTCGCGCTCCTCCTCGGTGATCGGCTCCTGCGGAAGCACCCACTCCCGCGGGATCTCCTCGCCCTTGGCGATCTTCTCCAGCGCGAGCAGCGGGGTGCGCCACTGGAAGTTGGAGTAGACGGGGGCCAGGCCGGTCAGCCCGGTCTCCTCCCACTTGCGCAGGAAGCTCATCTCGTCCTCCCCGGTGATGACCGGGTAGTCCATGCCGGCGTCCTCGAACGCCTCGAGCGCGGCGACGGAGCCGTCGCCGGCGTCCATCCAGATGCCGTCGACGTCACCCTTGGTGAGCTCGTCGGTGATGATGCTCTTGATCCGCTCGGGGTTGGCCTCGGTGAAGTGGTCGACGGTCTCGATGCCGTTCTCGTCGAAGATCTTCTTCGCCGCGGCCCAGCGGGTCTCGAGCACGTCGACGCCCGGAAGGATGCGCAGGGCGACGACCTTGTCGCCCTCCTCGAGGTGCTCGACGAGGAAGTTGGCGGACGCGATGCCCCACGCATAGCCACCGATCGGGTGGATGAACGTGGTCGCGCAGTCGGTCTCGACGCCGCGGTCGAAGACGATGACCGGCTTGCCGGTCTCGCACGCCCGCTCGACGGCCGGGGTCAGGGCCGCGGTCGAGTTGGGGGAGATGATGAAGGCGTCGCAGTTGCCCTCGGAGATGAAGTAGTCGATGTCGGCGATCTGCTGGTTGTCGTCGTCACCGGCGTCGCGGGTCTCCATCTCGGAGATCACACCGCTGTCCTGCAGCACCTTGAGCTGCTGGTTCATGGTGATCCAGCCGGTCTGGCGCCACGGGTTGGAGATGGAGGCGTTGGCGAAGCAGGCCTTCATCGGCTTGTCGGTCTTCCACTCCGACGTGTCGGTCATCGGACCGTCGATGTACTGCAGGTAGGGCTGCTCGGGGTCGCCCTCGAACGTGGCGTCCATCTGCTCCATCTGCTCGTCGTAGTCCGCCTGGACGAACCACTCGCTGTCCGAGCCGCCGCCGGTGGTGTCGTCCGCCGCCGGGTCCGTGCCGGAGTCGTCGGTCGAGCAGGCCGTGAGCACGGCCAGCGCGGCCGCCCCCGCGAGCACGCCCTTGAGGTGGGTTCTGCGCATCAATTGCCTCCTGTGTTCGCGCCCGGAGTGGGCTCGTGGGTGGGAGAGGGACTGCTGGTTCCCGAGGTCGGTTGGCTCCCCGCGGAGGGCCGCGCGCGGCGGCGGCCCAGCGTCCAGGCGCGGCCGGCGAACGCGACGGCGACGATGATGATCACGCCGCGGACGGTGTCGCGCCACGTCGACTCGACGTCGAGCACGGTGAGCAGGGTGAAAAGGAGCTCGATGGCGAAGGCGCCGGCGACGGCGGAGAGCACCCAGCCGCGGCCGCCGCCGAGCACCACGCCGCCGAGCACGACCGCGGTGATCGCGGCGAACTCGTAGCCCTCGCCGACGGTCGGGTGCACGCCGGCGTAGCCGACGAGCAGCACGCCGGCCACGGTCGCCGCGAGCGAGGAGAGGATGAAGGCCTGGGTCTTGACCCACCACACCCGCGCACCCGAGACCTGCGCGGCGTCGGGGTTGTCGCCGACGGCGAGCAGAGTGCGCCCGAACGGCCGGCGCATCAGCCAGACCGCCGCGACGCACAGCACCGCGAGGACGATGAGTGGGTAGGGGATCACGTCGACCACCGGCACGTCGTCGACGGTCCCGCGGCCCAGCTGTCGGAAGTCGTCGTTGGGCGGGGCGTCGGCGGCGCCCCCGGAGAGGTAGCGGACCAGGCCGGTCAGGGCGAGCATCATCGCCAGCGTCACGATGAAGCTCGGGACTTTGAGAATGGTGGTGACCAGGCCGTTGACCAGGCCGACGGCGGCGCCCAGGAGCAGCATCAGGAGCAGGCCGGTCAGGTTGCGCCCGGGGTCGTCGCCGATGAAGTTGCCGGCGATGACCACCTGCGCGGCGATCACCGCGGCCATGGAGAGGTCGAACTCCCCGGCGACGATGACGTAGTACTGCCCGATGGCGGCGATCGCGATCGGGGCGGTGCGGCCGAGGAACCGGATCATCACCCCGGGGTCGCCGAAGTTGGGGTTGGCGACCACGGTGGCGACCAGCAGGGCCAGCGCCAGCACGAAGACCGCGCCGCCCGGGGTGCTGATGGCCGCAGCCGCCCGGCCGCCGAGGCCGGCGGTGTGGCGGGGGAGCGCGGCCGCGCCGGTGGCGGGCGTCGTACGGGCTGGGCTCGTCGGGCTCATCCGGCCTCCTGGGGTACGGCGCCGCGCGCGGCTGGTCGGTCGAACCGGGTCGGCCGGCGCTCGATCGATCGGCGCGAGTAGACCGCGACCGCCGCCACGATGACCAGGCCGCGGACGACGTTCTGCAGGAAGGGGGAGGTCTCCATGACCCCCATGACGTTGTCCATCACCGCGAAGATCGCGACCCCGGCGACGGTGCCGGTGATGTGGCCCTTGCCGCCGGCGAGCAGGGTGCCGCCGAGCACGACCGCCGCGATCGACAGCAGGTCATAGCGTCCCTGGCTGCCGATGTTGGGGTTGCCCACGGACAGCCGCGCGAGCAGCAGCAGCCCGGCGACGGCCGCGAGCACGGAGCAGAGCACGTGGGCGGTGATCACCGGCACCTGGGTGCGTACGCCGGAGAGCCGGGCGACCTCGGCGTTGCCGCCGACGGCGTAGAGGTGGTGGCCCAGCCGGGTGCGCCGCAGCAGGACGACGGCGAGCACCGCGCACCCGAGCATGAGCAGGGTCGAGAGGGGCACCGGCCCGATGAAGGTGATGCCGATCAGCCGGAACGACCGGGGCGCCGAGCCGTGGTTGCCCTGGTAGTTGGAGGCGATGTAGCCGCTGATGACCAGGCCCATGCCGAGGGTCGCGATGAACCCGTGGACGTGCAGCACGCTGACCAGCACACCGTTGACCAGACCGATCAGGGCCGCGAGGCCGAGGGCCACCAGCACCGCGGCCGGGACGTTGCCGGTCTCGCCGGCCATGATGCCGCCGGCGATGACGCCGGTGAGGCTCGCGACGAACGGCACCGAGAGGTCCAGGCTGCCGCAGAGGATGACCAGGGTCTGGCCGATCGCGATGAAGCCGAGCACGCTGGTCGCGGCGAGGATGTCGCGCAGGTTGCCGGTGCTGAAGAAGTTGCGGCCCTCGACGGCGGTCAGCACCGTGCCGGCGACGACCGCGGCCACCAGCACGATCAGCACGATGCCGGTCGAGGTGAGGCCGCCGATGCGGGTCGGGGAGCCGGTGCCGTGCGCGGTCGGAGTGGTCATCGGCCGGGTCCTTCCCCGGTCGCGCCCGTCGCGAGCTGGAGCACCGCCTCCTCGGAGGCGCCGCGCGCGAGCTCGCCGGCGACCCGGCCGTCGCGCATCACCAGGATCCGGTCGGACATGCCGATCACCTCCGGGAGCTCGCTGGAGACCATCAGCACGGCGACGCCCTCGCTCGCCAGGACCCGCATCAGCTCGTAGATCGCGTGCTTCGCGCCGACGTCGATGCCGCGCGTCGGCTCGTCCATCAGCACGATCCGCGGCTCGGTGGCCAGCCAGCGCGCGAGCACGACCTTCTGCTGGTTGCCGCCGGAGAGGAACTGCGCCTCCTGGTCGAGGGCGCGCGCGGTGACCTCCAGGTTGGACAGCAGGCCCGGCACCTCGCGCCGGGCCCGGCCCGCGCGCAGCGGGAAGACCGCCCGCACCGGGCCCAGGGCGTTGTCGAGGATCGACTGGTTGAGGGCCAGGCCGGTGGCCTTGCGGTCCTCGGTGACGAGCGCCAGGCCGGCGCGTACGGCGGCGCGGGGCGAGCGCGGCCGCACCGGCCGGCCGTCGACGACCATCCGGCCGCGGGTGAACGGCCGGACCCCGAAGATGGCCTCCATCAGCTCCGTGCGGCCCGACCCCTGGAGCCCGGCGACGCCGACGATCTCGCCGGCCCGCAGCCGCAGGTCGACGCCGTCGACGTAGCCGTTGCCGGCGGCCTGCAGCTCCAGGCGCGGCTCGCCGGGCTCGGTGCCGGCCACCGGCTCGGGGAAGAAGGCCGACATCTCCCGGCCGACCATCAGCCGGACCAGCTCGGCGTCGTCGAGGTCGGCGGCCGCGCGGGTGGCGACCTGGCGGCCGTCCTTGAGCACGGTGATGGTGTCGCAGAGGTCGAAGATCTCCCGGAGCCGGTGGGAGACGTAGAGGATCGCGACGCCGCGGGCGGTGAGGCTGCGGATGATGTCGTAGAGCAGGCCGACCTCGTGGTCGGCCAGGGCCGCGGTCGGCTCGTCCATCGAGATGACCTGCGCGTCGAAGCTGACCGCCTTGGCGATCTCCACGATCTGCTGCTCGGCGACCGACAGGGTGCGCACCCGCTGCTGGGGGCGCAGGCCGACGACGCCGAGGTCGTCGAGCAGCGACTGGGTGTCGCGGTGCATCCGGTCGACGTCGACCAGTCCCCGCCGGCGCGGCTCGCGCCCGAGCCAGACGTTCTCGGCCACGGTGCGCTCGGGGAGCAGGTTGAACTCCTGGAACACCGTGGAGATGCCGGCCTGCTGTGCCTGCAGCGGGTGGTGGAAGGTCACCGGACGGCCGCCGAGGACGACCGCACCGCGGTCGGCGGCGTGCACGCCGGCGAGGATCTTCATCAGCGTCGACTTGCCGGCGCCGTTCTCGCCGACCAGGCCGTGCACCTGGCCGGCGCGCAGGTCGAGGTCGACGTCGGCCAGCACGGTGTGCCCGACGAAGCTCTTCGTCAGGCCACGCGCCTGGAGCACCACCGGGGCCGGCTCGGCGCGGTGGGACGCGGGGGAGGTGCGGACGGGCTGCGGCACGCGGTCACTGTGGCACGCGTCACTCACTTTTGTCGAGAGTCGGACAAAAGTCGTTTGCTGGACGTGACAAAGGTCAGCGTGGTTGACTCCGGACGTGCGGCCCAGCGACGTGTTCGACCTCCTCCGGGACGGTCAGCCGCGCACCCGGGCCCAGCTCGCCGAGGCCACCGGACTCGCCCGCTCCACCATCGCCGCGCGGCTCGAGGCGCTGATGCGGCTGGGGCTGGTGGTGCCGTTCGGAGGCGTCTCGACCGGTGGCCGGCCCCCGTCGCTGCTGGCCTTCAACCCGGGCGCCCGGGTCGTCGTCGGCGTCGACCTCGGGGCGAGCCACGCTCGCGCCGCGGTCGCCGACCTCGACGGCCGGATCCTCGCCGAGCGCGCCGCCGCCCTGGACATCGCGCTCGGGCCGGAGCGGGTGCTCGGCTGGGTCGACGGCGTCGTACGCGACCTGCTGGCGGACCAGCGGCGCGACGTCGGCGAGCTCGCCGCGATCGGCATCGGGCTCCCCGGGCCGGTCGAGCACTCCACCGGCCGGGCGATCAACCCGCCGATCATGCCCGGCTGGGACCGGTACGACGTCCCGGGCCATGTGCAGCGCGCCTTCGACGTGCCCGTCCTGGTCGACAACGACGTCAACATCATGGCGCTCGGCGAGCAGCACTCCCACCTGCGCGACGTGCGCGACCTCGTGTTCATCAAGGTCGGCACCGGCATCGGCGCGGGCGTCATCTCCGGCGGCACGCTCCAGCGCGGCGCCCAGGGGACCGCCGGCGACCTCGGGCACGTCTTCGTCGCCCGGGGCGCAGAGGTGACCTGCCGGTGCGGCAACCAGGGTTGCCTGGAGGCGATCGCGGCGGTGCCCGCGCTGGCCGCGACGATCCGCCGGGCCGGCGTCGACGTGCCGGCCGACCACGACGTCGTCGCGCTCGTGCGGGGCGGCGACCGGGTGGCGATGCAGGCCGTCCGGCAGGCCGGCCGCGACCTCGGCGAGGTCCTCGCGGCACTGGTCAACCTGATCAACCCCTCGGTCATCGTCATCGGTGGCGGCCTCGCCGTCGCCGGCGAGGGACTCCTGGCCGGGATCCGCGAGGTCGTCTACCAGCGGTCCCTGCCGCTGGCGACCGAGCACCTGCACATCACCACCTCCCGTGCCGGCGAGCGGGCCGGCGTGATCGGCGCGGCGGCGCTCGCCATCGGCCACGTGCTGTCGCCGGAGGCGATCGACCGCGCCTGTGGAGTCGCGGCCCCGGCGGTCGGAGCCCTCATCTAGGGTTCTTCGGTGACCACCGACCAGGCGAGCGCCGCGGCCACGGACGAGGCGTCGCCCACCCCGGTCCGCGACCTGCTGGCGACGGCCGTCCGCGCGCTCGGCGGTCAGCAGCGCGACGGCCAGGTGGCCATGGCGGAGGCGGTCGCGGCCGCGTTCGCCGACGGCCAGCACCTGCTCGTCCAGGCCGGCACCGGCACCGGCAAGTCGCTGGGCTACCTCGTGCCCGCGCTCCTGCACGACAAGCGGGTCGTCGTCGCCACCGCGACCCTGGCCCTGCAGCACCAGCTGGTCGAGCGCGACCTGCCGCGCCTGGTCAAGGCCGTCGGCACCGCACCGGGCGTCGACACGTCGTACGCCGTGCTCAAGGGGCGGTCCAACTACGCATGCCTGCACCGAGTGCGCGAGGGCGCGCCCGACGAGCAGGGGGAGCTGATCCAGGCCGAGGACGCCCTGGGCGCGTTGGGCAAGAAGGTGCTCGAGCTGCGCTCGTGGGCCGAGCGGCAGGCCGACGACGGCGGCACCGGGGAGCGCGACGACGCGCCGCGCCACACCGAGCGGGAGTGGCGGCAGGTCAGCGTCTCGGCCCGCGAGTGCCTGGGCGCCACGAAGTGCCCGTTCGGCGAGGAGTGCTTCGCCGAGCGCGCCCGCGAGAAGGCGCAGCGCTCCCACCTGGTGATCACCAACCACTCCCTGCTCGCGATCGACGCGATCGAGGGCATCCCGATGATCCCCGACTACGACGCCGTGGTGATCGACGAGGCCCACGAGCTGGCCGCCCGGGTCACCCAGGCGGCGACCGACGAGCTGTGGGCGGCGGAGGTGGAGCGGGCCGCGCGGCGCAGCGTCCGCCACGTCGAGGGCAGCGAGGCCGACGAGCTCGCCGACGCCTCCGACGCGCTGCGCGCGGCGATGGCCGAGGCCCGGCCCGGCCGGTTCGAGCGGCTGCCGGAGGACCTCGCCGACGCGCTGGTGCTCGTCCGCGACGCCGCGCGGGCGTGCGTCTCGGCCTTCCCGCGGGCCGAGCCGGGCGGCGATCCCGATGCCGGCCTGTCGCAGGCGAAGGCGTCGGTGCAGGAGGTCTTCACCACCGCGGAGCGGATGGCGGCCTGCTCGGAGTCCGACGTGCTGTGGCTGAGCGAGGGCACCGACCGGATCCCGCCACGCCTGTGCGTCGCGCCCCTGCAGGTGTGGGGCCCGATGCGCGACAAGCTGCTCGCCGACAACACCGTCGTGCTCACCTCGGCCACGCTGATGCTCGGCGGCGACTTCGACTCCATCGCCACCGGCGTCGGCCTCAAGCCGTCCGAGCGCCTGGCACCGGCTGGTCGAGGAGGCCGCGCATCGACCGCGACGAGCCCCGACGACCTCCCCGACGACGCGCAGCCGTGGGTCGGCATCGACGTCGGCAGCCCGTTCGACTACCCCAAGCAGGCGATCCTGTACGTCGCCCGCCACCTCTCACCGCCGGGGCGCGACGGCCTGGGCCGGGCCCAGCTCGACGAGATCACCGAGCTGGTGGACGCCGCCGAGGGCCGCACCCTCGGGCTGTTCTCCAGCCGCCGCGCCGCGGAGACGGCGGCCGAGCACGTGCGCGCCCGGCTGCCGCACCTGACCACGCTGGCCCAGGGTGACGCGCAGCTGCCCGAGCTGGCCCGGCAGTTCGTCGACGACCCCCACACCTGCCTGTTCGGCACGCTCGGCCTCTGGCAGGGCCTCGACGTCCCGGGCGACACCTGCCAGCTGGTGATCATCGACCGGATCCCGTTCCCGCGCCCCGACGACCCGCTGATGTCGGCGCGCCAGAAGGCCGTCGACAAGGCCGGCGGCAACGGCTTCATGCAGGTCGCCGCCACCCACGCCGCGCTGCTCCTGGCGCAGGGCGCCGGCCGGCTGGTGCGCACGCACGCCGACCGGGGTGTCGTGGCGGTGCTCGACCCGAGGCTCGCGACGGCGCGCTACGGCTCGTTCCTCAAGGCCAGCCTGCCGCCGATGTGGCCGACCACGGACCCGCAGGTGGTGCGGAAGGCGCTTGCGCGCCTGTCGGCGGCCGCCGGTCAGTGATAGGCGCGCACGTTGACGAGCTGCCGCACGCTCTCCTCGAGCGGGTAGCCGCGGCAGGTGAACGTGGGATCGTTGATCGTGTAGCAGTCGGTCTGGCGCTGATCGGCGTTCACCACGGTGGCCTCGATCCAGTCCACCCGGCTGCCGAAGCCGCGGGTCGTCGTGGCTGCCGCTGCGCCGTCGAGGCGCAGCCGGTGCATGGTCGGGGCGCGGCCCTTGCGCTTGACCGTGATGATGGCCGCGCTGTCCGCCCCCGCGTCGAGGGCAACGTCGATCCGGAGTTTCCAGGTCTTCCCCATGGCGCCCGACGGCACGTAGCGCAGCGTCTTCGCCGCCAGTTGGTTCACCGGGAAGCGGAGATTCTTCTCCCGAGCCCGTGCGGTGATTCGGTTGATCTGGGCGGGAGCGGCGACCGGATAGGCCGCTCCCTCCTCGTAGTACCGCGCCGGCTGCCGGTTGCGGGCCGCGAAGCTCGAGAGCTGCGTCGATAGGTCCGTGCCGCGCTCGGCCAGGGCGGCCTCGATGGCGGGCAGCGAGTACCCGTCGTCGCCCGCGCCTATGGCATTCGTCCACATCTTCCGGACGATCACCGGCAGGCCGGCCTGGGAGTAGCTGAAGCGCTCGGTGAGGTGGCGGAAGAAGATCCAGGCGCCGTACTCCGATCCGCCGGCGGCGAGGTTCAGGGGCTGGTCCGGCCGCGCCAGCGGGCCGTAGCGCAGGTAGTAGCGGTTGTCGTCGACCGAGTCGTAGATCTCGTCCTCCGCCCAGGTCGCCGTGGCCTCCATGAACCAGCTGTCCTCGTAGGCGTCGTAGGCGAACTGGACGGCGTGGAAGAGCTCGTGGGCGGCGGTGACCTTCAGCAGGTCCGAGGAGCTGGCGCTGGTGCCGTACTCGGCTGCGGAGTAGTCGTTGTCGAGCACGCAGTAGGCGGCGTACGGCGCGTGGCGGGAGACGCCGCGGTCGCTGGTGCAGTAGCCGTAGTAGCCCATGCTGCCGATGTCGGCGAGGTAGATGTCCAGCTTCCAGCTGCCCCCGCGGCCGCGGTCGTTCTTCGGCGCGCGGTAGCCGGCCCGCTTGTAGCGCTCGGCGACGCTGTTGGTGACGCGCAGCACCTTGGCGGCGTAGGCGTCCGAGGCCCGGTCGTAGGACTCGCGCACCCAGTGCACGCAGACCCGGGTGCCGCACTTGCGGGCGTCCGACGCCTGGCGGCTCCAGCAGGCGATGCCGTCGCACCCGCCGTCGGAGCCGTCCGGGCGGGCCAGGATCCGCTCGGCGTCGGCCTGCCGGTGGCGGGGGAGGTCGTCCTTCACGGCCGCGAGGTCGCGCAGCTCGAGGGTGAGGTCCTTGTGCGTCTCGTGACCGTCGTCGGGGTTGTGGTCCACCGGCGGCGGCGTGCTGCCGTCGATGAGGCCCTCGACCTTCTCCAGCGTCTTCTCTGCGACCTCCGCGGGGTCGCCCGGGCCGGCGGTGGCGCCGGGCGCGGTGGGGTCGGCGGGACCGGTCTCATCAGCCTGCGCGGCGCCGCCCAGCAGCGGCATGACGAGCAGGCTGGCGACGAGGGACAGGAGCAGCCCCGAGAGGGGGGACCGGCTGCTGGAGGTCATGGGGTGCGGCCTTCGCGGGTCGGCGACGAGTGACCCGGCGACTTTACGTTGTCGGCCCGCGAACGAGGCATTTATCGCCCGAGCCGACGTGTCGTTCCCGGTGCCGGGCCGAGCGGCTAGACGCGGCGGAGGACGGCGGTGACCTTGCCGAGGATGGTGGCGTGGGTGCCGTCGATCGGCTCGAAGGCCGGGTTGTGCGGCAGCAGCCACACCCGTCCGTCCTTGCGCTGGAAGGTCTTGACCGTCGCCTCGCCGTCGATCATCGCCGCGACGATCTCGCCGTTCTCGGCGGTGGGCTGCTGGCGGATGACGACGTAGTCGCCGTCGCAGATCGCGGCGTCGATCATCGACTCGCCGCTGACCTCGAGCAGGAAGAGCTGGCCGTCGCCGACGAGCTGGCGGGGGAGCGGGAAGACGTCCTCCACGCGCTCCTCGGCGAGGATGGGGCCACCGGCGGCGATCCGGCCGACCACGGGCACGTTCGCGGGCACGGGAGCGGCGTCACCGATGCCCGTCTCGTCGAACCCGGTCTGCTCGGGGTCGGCGACGTTGCCGATCGCCTTGCGCGCCGCCATCACCTCGGGGAGGAACACCTCGAGTGCGCGCGGCCGGTTGGGGTCGCGCTTGAGGTAGCCCTTCTCCTCGAGGACCCGGAGCTGGTGGGCGACGCTGGAGGTGCTCGTGAGGCCGACCGCCTGGCCGATCTCGCGCATGCTCGGCGGGTAGCCCCGCTTCTCGATGCTGTCCTTGATGTGGGCCAGCACCCGCTGCTGCCGGGGGGTGAGACCGGTGGCGTCGGGGGGCCCGTCGGGCAGCTCGGCCACGCCGCGGCCCGCCTTCTTGTCGGCCATCTGAGTGCCCTCCAGTTCCGGTGTGTCGATGTGCCGACGCTAACCGAAGACGCGGGCCGGTTTCAAACGTCTGTTCGAACGGCGTGTCGCCCTCGTCCCTTCGAACGCACGTTCGACGAGGGGCTGGACTTGTTCGAACACATGATCTAGCCTCGTACACATGTTCGATCGAACGCATGATCGACCGGCTTGTGTCGGACCGACTGCGTAGACATCGCTCCGCGACCCACCCGCTCCTTCCCCCGGAGGTCACCATGAGCACGATCACCCTCGCCCCGCACGTCTCCGCCCGCCCCGCCCACCCTTCCGACCCTTCCCGCCCCTCTCGTGCCGCCCGCCCGTCCGGTCAGGTCCGCCTGACCCGCCGGGGCCGGCTGGCCGTCCTGGTGATCGCGCTGGCGCTCCTCGCCGCCCTCGTCGTGGCGCTCGCCGGAGGCTCCGTGGCCACCGACGAGCGGGGAGCGGCGGCCCAGGTCGAGGTGGTCACCGTCGCCCCCGGCGACACGCTGTGGGACATCGCCAGCGAGGCGGCCGCGGCCACCGGTGCCGGCGACGTGCGCGACATGATGGAGCGCATCCAGCGGCTCAACACGCTGGACTCGAGCCTGGTCTACGCCGGCCAGGAGCTGCGGGTGCCGGCAGCGGAGTAGCACCCGGCTGCCGTCGCAGCCGCCACCGACCCGTCCGCCGCCTCGACCCCGGCGGACGCGAACGGGCCCACCGACCCCGGGCCCACAGGGGAAGGCGAGGGGCGAGGCCACCGACCCCGGCCTCGCCCCTCGCGCTGTTCGAGGCCGGAGCGAGCGCCTCCCCGTCGGCGAGGCTCGACTAGCGAGCGGCGCGCTTGCCGCCCTTCGGCGTGGAGGGATCGCGCTTCGGCTTCGGCTCCGGCGCCGCGGCCAGCCCGATCGCCCGCGCGAACCGCACGGCCAGCATGAACGCGAGGAAGAGGCAGAGCATGGCTCCCAGGGCCGCCACGGCGAGGAAGCCCCAGGCGGCCTTGTCGCCTTCGTGCCGGGCCGTCGCGCCGAAGTCGATCGCGGCGAAGACCAGGTATCCCCAAGCGACGATCGCGAAGGTGATGCCGACCGCGAGCAGGAGCAGGTCGGCTCGGAACCGCCGCTTCGGCCTGTCGCCCGCCCGCTTCCCTGCTCCCACGGCGGTCATTGTGTCCGATGGGTGTCTGGGTGCGGTGACCAACCCGCCGGAGGGTGCGGGCGATCGGCGGTCAGGCGCTCTCGGTCACCGCGTAGGAGATCCCGGCGCTGCCGTCGCCATTGTCGCCGACCGACAGCACGACCTCGTACTCGCCGTTGCTGAGGGTCGCCAGCTCGCCGTACTCCTGACCCTCGCCGACCTCGAAGCCGGCGTCCTCGAGCGCGCTCTTGGCCTCGGCGTAGACGTCCTGCGCGGACCCGTCCTCCGTGGCGGCCAGCTGCCAGGACTTGGTGCCGTCCGACTCGTTGGCGATGCCGTAGGTGACCTCGCCGACGACCGGCACGTCGTCGGGGAAGTCGTCGGGGATCTTCGCTCCGCTGGAGAAGGAACCGTCCTCGCCCTCCACGGAGTAGCCCCCGTCCTCGTCGAGGTCGACGTCGACCTTTTCGCCGTTCTCCTCGGCGGCCTGCTCGATCGCCTTCTCCGTGGCCTGCTCGGCAGCCTCACCGCAGGCGGTGAGCGCGAGGGGCAGGGCGACGGCGACGGCGGTCGCGGCGAGGGCGCGACGGGCGCGACGGGACGAGGACGACTTGCGCATGGGGGATCTCCTGAGTCGGCTCGCCTGCACAGGCGAGCATGCGGGGGCGCGGCCCCGAGGCCGACGAGAGGCGGGCGGATTCCGAGACGACACGCCCGTGCTGAACGGTACGGGGAACAGCGTTCCTGCGTGGTGACCTGCGCAAACACGGCCGCGGAAAATTTGTGCCCGACTCGTCCGGCGTTCCGCTTGCACCCCTCGTGGCCGGGGCGTACGGTTACCACTACATCTAGTAGTTACAACGATGTAGTTCTCCACATCTAGTTCACAGAGCGGGGGCGTGGAGTGCACAGGCGGCCGGGTGGTTCTGCACAGCCGGCCGGTTGATCTCCACAGCCAGCGGACCCGGGAGGGGGAGCCGATGCACTGTCCGTACTGCAAGCACGACGACACCCGGGTCCTCGACTCCCGCGTTGCCGACGACGGCTGCTCGATCCGCCGCCGCCGGGTGTGCCAGGAGTGTGAGAAGCGGTTCACCACCGTCGAGGCGATGCAGCTGACGGTGCTCAAGCGCTCCGGCGCCACCGAGCCGTTCCACCGCGAGAAGGCCGTCGCCGGCGTCCGCAAGGCGTGCAAGGGCCGGCCCGTCGACGAGGACGACCTCGCCCGCCTCGGCCAGGAGGTCGAGGACCAGCTCCGGCTCGCGGGGAGCCCCGAGATCGCCGCCCACGAGGTGGGCCTGGCGATCCTCGCCCCGCTGCGCCGCCTCGACGAGGTCGCCTACCTCCGGTTCGCCAGCGTCTACCGCGGTTTCGCCTCCGCGGCCGACTTCGAGAACGAGATCGCCCTGATGAGGGCGGAGCGCCAGCTCCGTGAGGACACCCAACCAGCCCCCACGGGCTGACCACAGACAGCCCGGCAGGTAGTGGGGAAGCTGCCTGCCGGGCCACCAATCTCCGCGGCCCCGGACACCCGTCCGTCGCCGTACAGCAGGAACACCGCACCAGCCGCATTTGTTGACACAGTCGACGACCAAACCCAGGAGAATCATGACGGAGACGGCCAACCCCGCAGCGGCCAGCAAGGCCGCCGCATCCGGCAAGGGACCCGACAACGGGCTGCAGATCGAGCGCGTCTTCAGCACCCCGGGCGTGCACCCCTACGACGAGATCACGTGGGAGCGCCGCGACGTCGTCCAGACCAACTGGAAGACCGGCGAGTCCGTCTTCGAGCAGACCGGGGTGGAGTTCCCCGACTTCTGGTCGCTGAACGCCTCGACCATCGTCACCACCAAGTACTTCCGCGGCGCCGTCGGCACCCCCGAGCGGGAGTGGAGCCTCAAGCAGCTCATCGACCGGGTGGTGAAGACCTACACCAAGGCCGGTGTCGAGCACGGCTACTTCGCGACGCCCGCCGACGCCGAGACCTTCGAGCACGAGTTGACCTGGCTGCTCGTGCACCAGTACTTCTCGTTCAACTCCCCGGTCTGGTTCAACGTCGGCACCCAGTCGCCGCAGCAGGTCTCGGCCTGCTTCATCCTCTCCGTCGACGACTCGATGGAGTCGATCCTCAACTGGTACAAGGAGGAGGGCTTCATCTTCAAGGGCGGCTCCGGTGCCGGCCTGAACCTCTCCCGGATCCGCTCCTCCAAGGAGCTGCTCTCCTCCGGCGGCACCGCCTCCGGGCCGGTCTCCTTCATGCGCGGCGCCGACGCCTCCGCCGGCACCATCAAGTCCGGTGGCGCCACCCGCCGCGCGGCGAAGATGGTCGTCCTCGACGTCGACCACCCTGACATCGAGGAGTTCGTCGAGACCAAGGCGCGCGAGGAGGACAAGATCCGCGCCCTGCGCGACGCCGGCTTCGACATGGACCTGGGCGGCAAGGACATCACGTCCGTGCAGTACCAGAACGCCAACAACTCGGTCCGGGTCTCCGACGAGTTCATGCGCGCCGTCGAGGAGGGCGGCGAGTTCGGCCTCCGCGCGCGGATGACCGGCGAGGTCATCGAGACCGTCGACGCCCGCTCGCTGTTCCGCAAGATCTCCGAGGCCGCCTGGGCCTGCGCCGACCCCGGCCTGCAGTACGACGACACGATCAACGACTGGCACACCAACCCCGAGACGGGCCGGATCACCGCGTCCAACCCGTGCTCGGAGTACATGTCGCTCGACAACTCCTCGTGCAACCTGGCCTCGCTCAACCTGATGAAGTTCCTCAAGGACGACGACACCTTCGACGTCGAGCGCTTCACCAAGGCCACCGAGCTGGTGTTCACCGCGATGGACATCTCCATCTGCTTCGCCGACTTCCCGACCGAGGCGATCGGCCAGACCACCCGCGACTACCGCCAGCTCGGCATCGGCTACGCCAACCTCGGCGCGCTGCTCATGGCGATGGGCCTGGGCTACGACTCCGACGGCGGCCGCGCGATGGCGGCTGCCATCACCAGCCTGATGACCGGCGCGTCGTACCGCCGCTCGGCGGAGATGGCCGCGGTCGTCGGCCCCTACAACGGCTACGCCCGCAACGCCGAGGCCCACAACCGCGTGATGCGCAAGCACCAGGCGGCCAACGACGAGCTGCGCCCGCTGCACGTGGCCGACTCCGAGGTGCACAAGGCGGCCAGCAAGGAGTGGCAGCAGGTCGTCGACCTCGGCAAGGCCAACGGCTTCCGCAACGCGCAGGCCTCGCTGCTCGCGCCGACCGGCACCATCGGCTTCATGATGGACTGCGACACCACGGGCATCGAGCCGGACTTCTCGCTGGTGAAGTTCAAGAAGCTCGTCGGCGGCGGCTCCATGCAGATCGTCAACAACACCGTCCCGCGCGCGCTGCGCAAGCTCGGCTACCAGGACGAGCAGGTCGAGGCGATCGTGTCCTACATCGCCGAGCACGGGCACGTGATCGACGCCCCCGGCCTCAAGCCGGAGCACTATGAGGTCTTCGACTGCGCGGTCGGCGCCCGGGCGCTCGGCCCGATGGGCCACGTGAAGATGATGGCCGCCACCCAGCCGTTCCTCTCCGGCGCGATCTCCAAGACGGTCAACCTGCCGTCGTCGGCGACGGTCGAGGACGTCGAGGACATCTACCTCCAGTCGTGGAAGCTGGGCCTCAAGGCCACCGCGATCTACCGCGACGCCTCCAAGGTCGGCCAGCCGCTCGGCGACGCCAAGTCCAAGGACAAGGGCGGCGACGCGGAGGTCGTGGAGAAGGTCGTCGAGAAGGTCGTGGAGAAGGTCGTCTACGCCCCGACCCGCAAGCGCCTGCCGAAGTCGCGCCAGGCCCGCACCACCTCCTTCGCGGTGGCCGGTGCCGAGGGCTACATGACCTCCGGCGCCCACGACGACGGCACCCTCGGCGAGATCTTCCTCAAGCTCGGCAAGCAGGGCTCGACCCTGGCCGGCGTGATGGACGCCTTCTCGATCGCGGTCAGCATCGGCCTGCAGTACGGCGTGCCGCTGGAGACCTACGTCTCGAAGTTCACCAACCTGCGTTTCGAGCCCGCCGGTCTCACCGACGACCCCGACGTCCGGATGGCGCAGTCGATCATGGACTACGTCTTCCGCCGCCTGGCGCTGGACTACCTCTCCTTCGAGGAGCGGTCCATGCTCGGCATCTACTCCGCCGAGGAGCGTCAGCGCCACCTCGAGACCGGCTCGTACGAGCCCATCGAGGAGACCGGCTCCGCCTCCGAACTCGTCGAGAAGGCGCCGAAGGCCAAGGTCCCCGACGCGGAGGTGGAGGTCGGCGACGAGGTCGAAGCCGAGGCCGCCGACCCGCTCGAGGGCGCTCCGCGCGTCGCCAAGACGACCGCCGAGCTCCTCGAGCAGATCACCGGTACGGCGGTCGACAGCCCGCTCTGCATGACCTGCGGCACCAAGATGCGGCCGGCCGGCTCGTGCTACGTGTGCGAGGGCTGCGGCAGCACCAGCGGCTGCAGCTGATGTCAACGGACAGGAAATGTCCCTGACCAACGCGTCAGCAACGTCCGTGAAGCGGACACCAATGACCGCAGATCAGACAACCGGACATTCCCTGTCACGTCGATGACGCACTGCTGAGCGCTCACCGGCCCGGTCCGCCCCGTAAGGGGTGGTCCGGGCCGGCGGCATTTGCCCGTGCTCATGGGGGCGAATGTCGCCAGGCGATGAACGGGCTACGTGTTCTGTCGGCCGTTCCTGTCAGCCTGCTCGGCTGGCCGGAAGAACCGTCCGGCAGGGAGGTATGCCATCTTGGCCCCCGAACGCCCGCGGCTCACTAGGGTAAAGACCGTGATCACCGGAGAACTGAAGAGCAAGATCGACCGTGTCTGGGACGCCTTCTGGTCCGGCGGCATCTCCAACCCGCTCGAGGTCATCGAGCAGATCACCTACCTGCTGTTCATCCGCCGTCTCGACGACCTGCAGGCCCTCGCCGAGAACAAGGCCCGCCGCACCGGCGGGGCCATCGAGAACCCGGTCTTCCTACCCGGCCAGGAGCACCTGCGCTGGAGCCGGTTCAAGAACGACGACCCCGCCGTCATGCACCGGGTCGTGGCCGAGGAGGTCTTCCCGTTTCTCCGCAAGGTCGGCGGTGACGAGTCGACCTACAGCGACCACATGAAGGATGCCCGGTTCACCATCCCGACCCCGGCGCTGCTGAGCAAGGTCGTCGACATGCTCGACGACATCCCAATGGCTGATCGCGACACCAACGGCGACCTGTACGAGTACCTGCTCTCCAAGATCGCCGCCGCCGGCGTCAACGGCCAGTTCCGCACTCCGCGCCACATCATCGAGCTGATGGTGAAGATGACCGCCCCGCAGCCGACCGACGAGATCTGCGACCCCGCCTGCGGCACGGCCGGCTTCCTTGTCGCCGCGAGCGAGTACATCCGAGACGCCCACCCGCAGACGCTCACGGACGCCACCCAGCGCCAGCACTTCCACCGGTCGATGTTCCATGGCTACGACTTCGACTCCACCATGCTCCGCATCGGCAGCATGAACATGCTGCTCCACGGCATCGACGCCCCCGACATCCGCTACCGCGACTCCCTCTCCGAGGGCGCCAGCGAAGACGCGGAGAAGTACACCCTGATCCTGGCCAACCCTCCGTTCGCCGGGTCGCTGGACTACGAGTCCACCGCCAAGGACCTCCAGCGGGTTGTGAAGACCAAGAAGACCGAGCTGCTCTTCCTGGCCCTCTTCCTCAAGCTCCTCAAGCCCGGTGGCCGGGCCGCGGTCATCGTTCCGGACGGGGTGCTGTTCGGCTCATCGAAGGCCCACAAGGACCTACGCACGATCCTCGTCGAGAACCAGAAGCTCGACGCCGTCGTCAAGCTCCCCTCCGGTGTCTTCAAGCCGTACGCCGGCGTCTCGACCGCCATCCTGTTCTTCACCAAGACCAACTCCGGCGGCACCGACAACGTCTGGTTCTACGACGTCCAGGCCGACGGCTACTCACTCGACGACAAGCGCAACCCGGTCGACGCCGACGACCTCCCCGACGTCCTCTCCCGGTGGCAGAACCTCAACGCCGAGGCTGACCGGACACGCACCGACCAGTCCTTCCTCGTCCCCAAGGCCGACATCGTCGCCCAGGGCTACGACCTCTCCCTGAACCGCTACAAGGAGGTCGAGTACGAAGACGTCGAGCACCGCCCGCCGCTGGAGATCATCGCCGGCATCGAAGCGCTCGAAGACGAGATCGCCAAGGGGCTCGCTGAACTGAAGGCGATGCTCACATGAAGACCGTCGCCCTCGGGGAGGTGGTCCGCTTCTACAGCGGCGGGACGCCGTCAAAGGCACGATCGGACTTCTGGAACGGAGACGTCCCGTGGTTCAGCGCCAAGGACATGAAGCGGTCGCGCCTGACCAACTCGGCGAATCACATCACTGAGGATGTCTTCTCCGAGACGCCCCTCAGGAAGGTTCCCGCGGGGACCGTGGCGATGGTGGTTCGCGGCATGATCTTGGCGCACACAGTTCCAATCTCGATCCTGGATGTGGATGCGGCGATCAACCAAGACCTGAAGGCGCTCATCCCAAAGCGGGAGCTCGACGCATCGTTCCTCGCAGCGATGCTTCGCGCACAGCACGACACGATCCTGTCGCAGGTCAGCACGGCAGCGCACGGAACGAAGAAGCTGGACGCCCGGGTGCTAGAGGATCTTCAGATTCCGTTGCCACCGCTCCCCGAACAGCGCCGCATCGCCGCGATCCTCGACCGCGCCGACGCCCTCCGCGCCAAGCGCCGTCAAGTCCTCGCCGAGCTCGACTCCCTTCACGGAGCGACCTTCCTGTCGATGTTCGGCGACCCTGCCAACAACCCACTGGGCTTCCCTACAGCGCCAGTTGGGTCGTTGTCGCTGAAGTTCAGCGATGGACCGTTCGGCAGCAACCTGAAGAGCAGCCACTACACGCCAGATGGGGTCCCTGTCGTCAGGCTTCAGAACATCGGTGTCGGTCGCTATCTCGACGCCGACCGCGCGTACGTCGCACCTTCGCACTACGCGACGCTCTCGAAGCACGATTGCAAGCCGGGCGACGTCTTGATTGGGACCTTGGGGGACCCGAACCTGCGCGCCTGCATCCAGCCGCCGACGATGGCCTTGGCCCTGAACAAGGCGGACTGCATTCAGATGCGGGTTGATCCCGAGGTCGCAACGCCCGAGTACGCGTGCTGGCTCTTGAACATGCCAGGAACACTGGCCCTCGCCAACTCGCTGGTGCGAGGTCAAACGAGGTCCCGAATCAGCATGGGCCGACTTCGTGACCTCCTCGTGCCCGTCCCCCCGATCGAGATGCAGAGGACCTTCGCGGCCCAAATCGAGCGGATCGATTCCCACCGAGCATTGGTCGCCCGAGCCCTCGAGTCCGAAGAACAACTCTTCGCTTCGCTCCAGTCCCGCGCTTTCCGAGGAGAGCTGTGATGTCGGCACCGACCTGGGACCAGTACATGGCGCCGTGCCTCACGGTGATGCTCGACGGTGAGATTCATCGGTCGCGGCAGATCGTTGAGCGTGCGGTCGAGGTGCTCAACCTGACTCCGGAGCATCGGCAGATCACGATCCCGTCCGGGCAGGAGCAGTGGGTCAACCGGGGCAATTGGGCGCTGTCGTACCTGACCCGGGTGGGGGCGATCGAGCGGACCAGCCGTGCGCACTACCGGATCACCGACGTTGGTCGGAAGCTTCTTGCCGACCACCCGGACGGCATCACGGAGCGCCACCTGCGGGCGCTATCCGGCGATGAGAACGCCCCGCACACGTGGAAGGCCTTCCCCCGCCCGGCGACCGACAGCACAGTGACGTCGGAGCCGGAGGTCGAGACGAAGCTCGACCCGCTGGAGCAGATCGAGGCGGGCATCGCCCGCATCCACGCCGACGTCGCCGACCAGCTCCTGACGAGGATCATGGTCCAGGAGCCGGTGTTCTTCGAGCAGGCCGTGCTCGACCTATTGATGGCGATGGGCTACGGCGGCGCCGAAGGAACGGCTACCCGGACCAAGCTGTCCAACGACGGCGGCATCGACGGCATCATCGACCAGGACGCCCTCGGCCTGTCCCGGATCTACGTTCAGGCAAAGCGCTACGCGGCGGACAACACCGTGGGCCGGGAGGCCATCCAGGCCTTCGTCGGCGCGCTGGCCGGACACCAGGCCAGCCAGGGCGTCTTCATCACCACGAGCCGGTTCGCCCGGACCGCCGTTGACTACGCCAACTCGGTTGCGACCCGGGTCATCCTCATCGACGGCGAACGGCTCACGCGCCTGATGATCCGCTACGGCGTGGGTGTGCAGGTCAAGCGCACGCTCCACATCGTCGAGGTCGATGAGGACTTCTTCGAATGACGCGGCGCAGGGGCTCTGCAGGCTACTGCCTTCCGGCGATGCGTGCTTGTGCCGTCGTGACTGTGGCCGGGCGCGCGAACGCCTCGGGCGAGGAGCCGCACGTGCGGGCCGGGACGATTGTGGGGAGCCTCTGATGCGGTGGGGATGGAATCCGGATTCTCTGGCCGCTGCGGCAACGGTGGGCGCTGCGGTGGCGGCCATCGTAGCCGGCTACTTCGCTTGGCTTGCCTACTCAATTCAGAGAGCGGAGCAAGTCCAGCGCCACGCCCAGCAACTTGCAGCGTGGGAGGCTCGTGAAACGCCCGCGTCGGCTGCTGCAGAGAATTGCCTCGCAATTGTGGTTCAGAATTCCTCGTCGTTGCCGTTCTATCGAGTCAGGTTCTGGGTCAAGCTCGGCATGATGGCACCCGTGTACGCCGGTTGGATGAGAGTCGTTCCGCCAACGGGATCGACTGTGCCGCTGCAGTTGCATGAAGGTTGCACTACGGCGTGGGATATCTGGCGCTCTAGTGGAACGCGCAACCCGACGGTGCCGGTCGAGTTCACTTTTCTGGACGCCAGCGGCACTTGGTGGCTGCGCTCCTTCGAGGGTGGCCTCACGCGTATCAATGAGTCAGACGCATACCGGTATCGCGACGGTAAGGCGTGAGCAACTTCGAGTTCATCCGACGCGCGTGGCCGTCCATCCATGGCGACTGCGCGCGGGCCGAGTCCTACCTGTCCTCGGATCCCCGGTCGGCCTGCTTCTATAGCCGTCGCGCGGTTGAGGAGCTGGTCGGTCACCTGTACGACGTACTTCGGCTGCCGGAGCCGTACCAATCGGATCTGGCTGCCAGGATCAACGCCGCGGAGTTCCGGGCGAAGACCGGGAACGGGATCAACCAGAAGCTGAACCTGATTCGCAAGCTGGGCAACACCGCCGTGCACGAGGCACGTGCGATCCCGCCGCAGGTTGCGTTGCAGGTGCTGCGGGAGCTGCACCATGTGATGGTGTGGGCGGCCTTCCATTACTCCGCCGACCCCGGGGCGGTGCCGACGCGGGCGCAGTTCGACCCGGCGCTCGCGGCGAAGGCCGCACCCCTGTCGCGGGACGAGCTTGTGAAGCTGGCGGCGAAGTTCAAGGCCCAGGACGAGGCCTTGGCGAAGGCGCTGGCGGAGAAGGAGGAGCTCGCGGCGGCGAAGGACGCGGAGATCGCGAAGCTGCGCGAGGACATCGCGGCGGCGCAGGCGGCGAAGACGCAGGTCGATGACCATGACTACTCCGAGGCACAGACCCGCGACCTGTTCATCGACGTCCTCCTCGGCGAGGCCGGGTGGCTGCTGACAGAGGCTCGGGACCGGGAGTTCGAGGTCTCCGGTATGCCCAACAACGAGGGCAAGGGGTTCGTCGACTACGTCTTGTGGGGTGCGGACGGGCTGCCGCTGGCGGTGGTCGAGGCCAAGCGCACAACACGGTCCGCACAGGTCGGCCAGCAGCAGGCCAAGCTGTACGCGGACTGCCTGGAGAAGCAGTACGGCCGGCGGCCGGTCATCTTCTACACCAACGGCTACCAGCACTGGATCTGGGACGACGCCGCCGGCTACCCGCCCCGGGAGATCCAGGGGTTCTACACCCGCGACGAGCTCGAGCTGCTGATCCAGCGCCGCCAGACCCGCCTGCCGCTGGGCCAGGTCAAGATCGACACCGACATCGCCGGGCGGCACTACCAACAGCGCGCCATCCGTGCCGTTGACGACGCGCTGATGAAGAAGCAGCGCGAAGCGCTGCTGGTGATGGCGACCGGGTCGGGCAAGACCCGGATGACGATCGCACTGGTCGACCAGCTGATGAAGGCCAACTGGGTCAAGCGCGTCCTGTTCCTGGCCGACCGGACCGCCCTGGTCACCCAGGCCACCAACGCGTTCAAGACCCACCTTCCGGCCGCGACCACGGTCAACCTGCTCACCGACAAGGTCGCCGACGGCCGGGTCTACGTCTCGACGTACCCCACGATGATGAACCTCATCAACGACACCGACGGCGGCCTGCGGAAGTTCGGGCCCGGCTACTTCGACCTCATCGTCATCGACGAGGCCCACCGATCGGTCTACCAGAAGTACGGTGCGATCTTCTCCTGGTTCGACTCCCTCCTCCTCGGTCTCACCGCCACCCCGAAGGACGAGGTCGACCACAACACCTACCGGCTCTTCCACCTCGAGGACGGCGTCCCCACCGACGCCTACAGCCTCGACGAGGCCGTCAGCGAGGGCTACCTCGTCCCCCCGGTCGGGGTCTCGGTGGGCACCAAGTTCCTCCGCCACGGCATCAAGTACGCCGACCTGTCCGAGGAGGAGAAGGACGAGTGGGACAGCCTCGACTGGGGCGAGGACGGCCCACCCGACGCGGTCGACTCAGAAGAGCTCAACCGGTTCCTGTTCAACGAGGACACCGTCGACAAGGTCCTCGCCACGCTCATGGGCAAGGGCTACAAGGTCGCCGGCGGTGACCGGCTCGCGAAGACCATCATCTTCGCCAAGAACCGCGACCACGCCCAGTTCATCGCCGACCGCTTCGACGTCCAGTACCCCGAGAAGGCCGGCCACTTCGCCCGTGTCATCACCCACGGCATGTCGTACGCCCAGAGCTTGATCGACGACTTCTCCCAACCCGAGAAGGACCCGCACATCGCGATCAGTGTCGACATGCTCGACACCGGCATCGACGTCCCCGAGGTCGCCAACCTGGTCTTCTTCAAGATGGTCCGGTCGAAGTCGAAGTTCTGGCAGATGATCGGCCGCGGCACCCGCCTGTGCCCGGACCTCTTCGGCCCCGGAGAGGACAAGAAGAACTTCCTGGTCTTCGACTTCTGCGGCAACCTGGAGTACTTCAGCCAGGACCTCCCCGGCACCGAGGGCTCGAACCAGAAGTCGCTGAACCAGCGCCTCTTCGAGACCCGCCTCGCGCTCGTCGGGGCCCTTGACCACGCGGGGGAGGAGCAGGAGCTGCGGACCTCGGCGGCGAAGGCCCTGCACGAGTACGTCGCCGGCATGAACATCGACAACTTCCTCGTCCGCCCTCACCGGCGGTGGGTAGAGAAGTACGCCGAATGGAACTCATGGGGCGCACTGACCCCGGAGGACGCCGGCGAGGTGCTCGAACACCTGGCCGGGCTGCCGTCGACGGTCAAGGACGAGGAGGAGACCGCCAAACGGTTCGACGTCCTCATCCTCCGCCGCCAGCTCGCCCAGCTCGAAGGCGACGCCGTCGCCGCCGAACGTATCCGTGCCACGGTCCAGGACATCGCCCACGGACTCCTCGCCAAGACCGCCATCCCCTCCGTCGCCGCCCAGGCGGAGCGTCTGGAAGAGGTGGCCAGCGACGAGTGGTGGGTTGATGTCACCCTGCCGATGCTCGAGCTCGTCCGCCTCCGGCTCCGCGGGCTGGTGCAGTTCCTCGACAAGGTCCAGAAGAAGACCGTCTACACCGACTTCAAGGACGAACTCGGCGAGGAGATCTACGTCGACCTGCCCGGCACCACCCCGGGCACGAACATGGAACGCTTCCGCGCCAAGGCCGCCGCCTACCTGAAGGAGCATGAGGACCACGTCGCCCTCCAGCGGCTGCGCCGCAACAAGCAGCTCACCCCCGCCGACCTCGCGGCTCTGGAGGAGATGCTGTTGGCCAGCGGCGCCGGGCAGAAAGTCGACATCGCCTGGGCCTCCGAGCAGTCCGGCGGACTCGGCCTGTTCATCCGCGGTCTGGTCGGCCTGGACCGCGCTGCGGCTGCGGAGGCGTTCGCCGCCTACCTCGACGAAGGGAAGGCGACGGTCGAGCAGATCCGGTTCATCAGCTTGATCATCGACGAGCTCGCCATGAACGGCATCGTCGAACCTGGTCGCCTGTACGAGTCGCCCTACACCGATCACGCGCCCACCGGTCCGGACTTCGTGTTCCCCGAGGCCGAAGTCGACGTCCTCGTCGACATCCTCAACGACGTCAAGGCCCACGCCCTGCCGACCGACGTCGCCTGATAGCTCGTCTTCGGCGCCCGGGGTCGACGAGTCGTCGTTCCGGTGTAGGGCGGGTGGACGGCCATTCCCGGGCCAGTTCACCCCCGGGGCTGGCCAGCCTCGCGAAAGTCGCCCGAACTGTCGGACGGTCGGCGTACCTTCCAAGTCGGCAAGCGGACCGCCGACAGGATGAGCTCCGCCCGGACCCGAGGCGGTGAGATGACACCGGACGCCACCGGCACAGACGTGGTCTTCGACGTGCCCACCGACCAGCAGCGACGTGACCTGTACCGGTACGCGACCGCGGACAACGCGCTCGAGTACATGGCTCTGATGCGCCTCTTCACCGAGACCCTCCTGACCGACCTCTCGGCCGCCGAAGCCCACGAGCTGCTCGACCGCGACGGCATCGCCCTCGACATCGACGAAGTCGAAGCGCGCTGCCGGCAGCTCGTCACTTGGGGCAACCTCGTCCCCTCCATGCGGGACGCCCGCGTCGCCACGGTCAGCGAATGGCTCCGCTCCCGCTCCCGCTACCAGGTCACCAAGCTCGGCGGACGCGTCCACCGCGACGTGGACGCGATCCTGCGCGCCAGCGACGGCGCCCGCGAAGTAGCCCGCGAGCTCCTCGGCGGCACCGTCCAGACCCTCCAACGAATCCTCGATAACCTCGCCGGAGCCGGTGACGTCGACGCGCTCGCCGCCGACGTCACCACGGTGTTCAGCAACCAGCGGCTCTTCTCCGACTCCGCCACCGACTTCTACGCCTTCGTCCAGGGTCGGCTGTCTCGCTACGACCTCGGCCTGCCCGAATACCGGGCGTTCAAGGAGATGCTGCTCGACTACGTCGACCTCCTCACCGCCGACGTCACCCGTCACGCCCCGGCCGTCGCTGGGCTGCTGGAGCAGATCGAGCCGCACCTGCCCGACCTCATCGCCACCCTCGACGCCCTGCCCCGGCTCATCGATCCCGAGGGGAACCCCGCCGAGCGCTCACCCGGACGCAGCCGCGCCGACTGGGACGACCTGACCGCCTGGTACACCGGACGCCGCGGACGCTCCGGCCCCGACCGGCTCCGCAACGCAGCCGAGCAGGCCCTCGGCCAGCTCATCGCGAACGCCAAGCGGATGCTGTCCGCACCGGGCACCGGCGTGTCCCGCCGCGCCGACCTGCTCCGCCTCGCCACCTGGCTCGACGGCACTGACACCACTGGCTGCAAGCGCCTGTTCGACGCAGCGTTCGGCGCCTATCCGTCCCGGCACCTCCTCCACGGACCCGAGGAGGACGACGGCCGCGCCGGACCGACCACCTCGTGGTGGGACACCGAACCGGTCGACGTGCCCTTGTCACTGCGCGAACGCGGCGATCGATCCGCCCGCGGCCGCTCGTCCCGCGTCCCCGATCCAGCCCTGGACCGCGAGACCTTGCTCGCCGAAGCCGCCGCCGAAGCCGCACAGAAGAAGGCCGCCGCCGCCGAGCTCGCCGTCACCGGCAACCTCCACGGCGCCCGCCTCACACCAGTCGCCCGCGACCTGCTCTTGGAACGACTCGGCGACCTCCTGGCCATCCACCAGGACCTCGAGGAAACGATGACGTCGACCGACACCGACATCGACCTCGTGATCGTCGCCGCTCCCTCCCCGGACGCGACCGTCATCCACTGCGACGACGGGCTCCTGACCATCCACGACCTCACCGTGCACGCCACCACCACCGGGCAGCGCGTCAGCGCCAATCGGGAGCCGGCTGACGTCGCCGAGGGCGCGTCATGAGGGCCGACACCGTGCCGCTGACGAACGCGAGCACCGCGACCCGAACCCAGGCCGAAGCAGAACGTCGTGCCGCCGCCCGGGCGCTGCTCGTCCACCCGGTCCTCACCGCAACCAAGCACCCCGAAGAGTTGGCTCTGGTCCGCCGCCACGCGACCGCCCTCAAACAGGCGTTCTCCACCCAGCTCGGATACCCGCTCGTCGTCGAGTCCAGCTTCGCGCGGCTCGCCAAGACACCGCTGCCCGCCGACGCACCCGCCCGTGGCGCACACCGCAGCAACGGAGTCGACCTCACCCCACGTGCCTACACGCATCTCGCCCTGGTGTGCGCCGGTCTGCTCGCACCCGGCACCGGGGAACAGGTATTGCTGTCCACCCTCGTCGACCAGCTCCGCGCCGACGCAGCAGCCACCGGCGTCACCGTCGACGACTCCATCGCCGACCGCCGCGCCCTCGTCGCCGCCGTCGACATCCTCCTTAGCTGGGGCGTCCTGGTCGAGACCGACGGGTCCGTCGCCGCGTGGGGAGAACGACGCGAAGAGGCCCTCTTGACCGTCAACCGGTCTCTGCTGCCACACCTGCTGTCCCGCCCCCTGTACACGCTCGCCAGCCCCGACGAGCTGTGGCAGGCCGACCCGGCTGCCCGCGAGAAGCCCCGACTCGAGTTGCGTCGTCGGCTGACTGTGAGGATTCCCTTCGCAGCCTGATGGTGCTGGGCTGTGGGCAGGCAACTGCGAGCGTGACCCTTCGGCTGACTGGCTCAGTGCCTTTGACGGGACTTGTCCGCTCGTGGTTACC
>NZ_JBNBPO030000037.1:0-29777 GCF_051280635.3 Nocardioides proteolyticus
CGGGGCGGAGATTCGGCAGGACTGTGATGAGACACGACCGGTGCGCGAACACCGGTCGGTCAAGCTCCTGATCAGGCCAGCTGCTCCGACCGGGCCGGGGCCGGTAACCACGAGCGGACAAGTCCCGCCAAAGGCACTGAGCCAGTCAGCCGAAGGGTCACGCTCGCAGTTGCCTGCCCACAGCCCAGCACCATCAGGCTGCGAAGGGAATCCTCACAGTCAGCCGACGTGGACGCCCTCCGGGCCGTCCGTCGCCAGCTCGGTGTGCTTGACGTTCAGGAACGCCCAGATGATGGCCGACGCTCCCAGCATCAGGAACGAGGCGACCAGGAAGGCATGGGTGGCACCCTCGGGGAAGCTCGACCCGAAGACCGCGGCCTCGATGAAGGAGAGGTCGGTGCCCGGCACCGGAGCGGTCGGGTCGCCGCCGCCCGCCGTGATCGCCTCCGCCATCGGGCCGGAGACCTCGTCGGCCTGACCGTTCATGAAGTGCAGGGCCACGGTGCTGAGGGTGGCCAGACCGAGCGCGCCTCCCACCTGCTGCATCGTGTTGAGCACGCCCGAGCCGATGCCGGAGTCCTCGGCGCGGACGTGGTGCACCGCGGTCAGTGTCATCGGCACGAAGGTGAGCCCCATGCCGACCGCCATCAGCACGATGAACGGGAAGATCCGGGTCCAGTAGTTGATGTCGGCCCCGCCGTCGGTCAGTGCCTGCAGCACGGCCTGCGGTGACTCGTCGATCGGGATCCGCGAGAACATGAACAGCGCCGCCGCGGCCAGCAGCGTGCCGGTGCCCGCGAGGTAGCGCGGGTCCACCCGCGAGACCAGGTTGGACGCCAGACCCGCCCCGATCACGATGCCGAAGGAGAAGGGCAGGAACGCGAAGCCGGCCTCCAGGGGGCCGAAGCCCATCACCTGCTGGATGAAGAGGCTGAGGAAGTAGAACATCGCGAACATCGCAGCGGGAGCAACCATCATCGCGGCGAAGCTCGTGGCCCGGGTGCGGTTGGCGAAGATCCGGACGGGGAGCAGCGGGTGCGACACGCGGGACTCGATGAACGCGAAGGCCACGAGCAGGAGCAGGCCACCGGCGAGGGGCGCGATCGTCTGGACGTGGTCCCAGCCGTAGGCCTCCTCGCCCGCGCGGGACAGGCCGAAGACGATCCCGAGCAGTCCGAGCGTCCCGGTGATCGCACCGGGGACGTCCATCCGTCCGACGTGCGCGTCGGACTCGGTGAGCACGCGCGGCGCCGCCAGGGCGGCGATCAGGCCGATCGGGACGTTGATCAGGAAGGTCAGCCGCCAGCCGTCGACGTCCACGCCGAGGAAGGTGTCGAGACCGGTGAGCCAGCCGCCGAGGATGAGGCCGATGGCCGCACCGATGCCCGACATCGTCGCGTACGCCGCCATCGCCCGGTTGCGTGCGGGGCCGGCCGGGAACGTGGTGGTGATCAGTGCCAGCGCGGCGGGCGCCGCCATCGCGGCGCCGACGCCCTGGAGGGCGCGAGAGGCCAGCAGCAGCCCCTCGTTGGTGGCGAGGCCGCCGAGCAGCGAGGCGACCGCGAAGACGGCGAGGCCGGTGGCGAAGAGCCGGCGCCGGCCGTAGAGGTCGCCGAGCCGGCCGCCGAGCAGCAGCAGGCCGCCGAAGGCGAGGGCGTAGCCGGTGACGATCCAGGTGAGGTTGGCCTGGGTCATGCCGAGGTCCGCCCCGATGTAGGGGAGTGCGATGTTGGCGATCGTGGCGTCGAGCACCACCATCAGCTGCGCCGTGAGGATCAGCACCAGGGCGAGCCCGAGGTGCTTCGGCGGCGCCTCCTCGACCGTGGCGGACGAGGTCGTCGCCGCAGGGTCGAGCGATTCGACGTTGGTCATGAACGTTCCTTCGGTGAGGTGTTGGGTGAGGGGGGTGAAGCGGTGCTGCTAGCCGCGGTTGGCGGCGGCCGGAATGATCACCTGGTCGATCACTGCGGTGATGAGCTCCTCCGTGGGGAACTCCCCGAGGAGGAAGAGCCGGTGGAGCAGGATCCCCGGCAGGGCCGGGCCGAGGATGTCGAGGTCGATGTCGTCGCGGATCTCGCCCCGGGCCCGTGCTCGCTCGAAGATGGCCGTGTTGATCGCCGCCTTCGGCCCGATGAAGTCGCGCCGGAAGGCCTCGGCGAACTCCGCGTCGCGGCTGATCGCGGTGATGACGCTGCCGAGCAGGGCCATCTGCCGGGCGTCGGTCATCCCGCCCATCCCGCAGAACGCGCCGATCAGGTCCCCGCGGAGGCTGCCCGTGTCGGGGAGGGACGGAGCCTCCTTCTGCGAGATCAGGGCGTCGATGACGAGCGCGGCCTTGCCGTTCCACCGCCGGTAGAGCGTCGCCTTCGACGCCTTGGCCCGGGCAGCGACGGCGTCCATCGTCAGCCGGTCGTAGCCGGCCTCGGCGAGGACGTCGAGCGCCGCGTCGAGGATCTCCTGCTCGCGGTCGCCCTCCACGCGGGGTCGCAGCTGGTCGGCTGCCGCCTGAAGTGCTCGCTTGGGGGACATCATGCTCCTCGGAGGATGGAACGGTACGGTTTCGTTTCAACTGATAGTACGAAACCGTACCGTTTCGTGCAACGCGATACTCGGTCCGGTGTCCAGAGGACACCGTGGGACCTTCGGGTGTGACAGCGACGACCCTGCCGGACGGCACCGACACCCGGTCCCGGCCGGGGCCGGTGTCGGCGCGAGGCGGCAAGATGTCCCCATGAGCGAGGCCGCCCTCCCCGTCGTACCCACCGAAGTCCGCGAGGAGCACGCCACGCTCGTCGACGCCGTGGAGGAGGCGCGGTGGCGCTACTACGTGCTCGACGACCCCACGCTCTCCGACGCCGAGTTCGACCGGATGATGCGGCGGCTGGAGGAGCTGGAGGAGGAGTACCCGGAGCTCCGCACCCCCGACTCGCCGACGCAGAAGGTCGGCGGGGCGGTGTCGACGGAGTTCACCGCGGTCGACCACCTGCAACGCATGGAGAGCCTGGACAACGCGTTCTCCTTCGAGGAGCTGGAGGCGTGGCACGCGCGGATCGCGCGCGACGGGATCGAGAGCCCGCCGCTGCTGTGCGAGCTCAAGGTCGACGGGCTCGCCATCAACCTGCTCTACGAGAAGGGGCGGCTGGTGCGCGCCCTGACCCGCGGCGACGGGCGCACGGGCGAGGACGTCACGCCGAACGTGAGGACGATCGACTCGGTGCCGCACCGGCTCACGGCGAGCGACGACTTCCCCGTCCCCGAGCTGGTCGAGGTCCGCGGCGAGGTCTTCCTCCCCGTGGAGGCGTTCGAGGCGCTCAACGTGGCGATGACCGAGGCCGGCAAGGCGCCCTTCGCCAACCCCCGCAACGCGGCGGCCGGCTCGCTGCGCCAGAAGGACCCGCGGGTCACCGCGACCCGCGCCCTCGGCATGGTCTGCCACGGGCTCGGCGAGCGTCGCGGCTTCGAGCCGCGGGCCCAGTCCGAGGCCTATCGGGCGCTGCGCGCGTGGGGCCTGCCGACCTCCGACCGCGTGGCCGTGGTGGGGACCCTGCGGGAGGCCGAGGACTACATCGGCCGCTACGGCGAGGAGCGCCACTCCGTCGAGCACGAGATCGACGGCGTGGTGATCAAGGTCGACGACGTCGCGCTCCAGCGGCGGCTCGGGTCGACCAGCCGCGCGCCGCGGTGGGCGATCGCCTACAAGTACCCGCCCGAGGAGGTGAACACCACGCTGCTCCGGATCGACGTCAACACCGGGCGGACCGGTCGAGTCACCCCCTTCGGCGTGATGGAGCCGGTGCGGGTCGCCGGCTCCACCGTCGAGATGGCGACCCTGCACAACGCCCACGAGGTGCGGCGCAAGGACGTCCGGCCCGGTGACACGGTGGTGCTCCGCAAGGCGGGCGACGTGATCCCCGAGATCGTCGGCCCGGTGCTCGCCCTCCGCCCCGAGGGTCTCCCCGTGTGGGAGATGCCGACCGCCTGCCCGGCCTGCGGCACGCCGCTGGCACAGCAGAAGGAGGGCGACAAGGACCTGCGCTGTCCCAACCACGAGCACTGCCCGGCGCAGGTGCGCGAGCGGGTGTTCCACGTGGCGGGGCGCGGCGCGTTCGACATCGAGGGGCTCGGCTACGAGGCGGCGGTCGCCCTGCTCGAGGCCGGCGCCATCGCCAACGAGGGCGACATCTTCGACCTCACCGTCGACAAGCTGCTCACCACGCCGCTCTTCACGCGGGCCCCGAAGAAGGGGGAGGAGGGCCCGCACGTCTCGGCCGACGGCTCGCGAGCCCTCACGGCCAACGGCCAGAAGCTGCTCGACAACCTCGCCGAGCGCCGGGCGGTCCCGTTGTGGCGGGTGCTGGTCGCGCTGTCGATCCGGCACGTCGGCCCGACCGCGGCGCGCGCCCTCGCCGCGGAGTTCGGCTCGATGGAGCGCATCCGGACGGCGTCCGAGGCCGCGCTCGCCGCCGCCGAGGGGGTCGGACCGACCATCGCGGCCGCGGTCATCGAGTGGTTCTCCGTCGACTGGCACTGCGCGATCGTGGACAAGTGGACCGCGGCGGGCGTGGCGATGGCCGACGAGCGCGACGAGTCGGTGCCACGCACGCTGGAGGGCCTCACCATCGTGGTCACCGGCTCCCTCGAGGACTTCTCGCGCGACTCGGCCAAGGAGGCCATCCTCGCCCGCGGCGGCAAGGCGTCGGGATCGGTGTCGAAGAAGACCGACTACGTCGTGGTCGGCGACAACGCCGGCTCGAAGGCCGACAAGGCCGAACAGCTCGGGGTGCCGATCCTCGACGAGGCGGGGTTCAAGCGGCTGCTGGAGGGCGGCGCCGACGCGTTGGCCTGATCCGGTCACGCCGTCCGGCGGACGCTGTCACACTCGCGCGGTGCGGAACCTGCTCGTCGGCGTCCTGGCCCTGCTGACCACCGTCGGCTGCAGCTCCCGCGCGGAGCCGGACGAGCCGGAGCCGGACGCGCCGGAGCCGCCCGCCAGCGTCGCCCAGCCGGCGGGCGCGCCCTGCGCCGCCGCGGCGCTCGACGACGTGACCGTCGACGACGGCCACGAGCTGGTCTTCACCTCCTACCGCGAAGGCGCCGGCGACCTCTGGGTGGTGCGGGCCGACGGCACCGACGCCGTACGCCTGACCGACGACGCGCTGCTCGAGATCACGCCGGCATGGTCGCCCGACGGTCGGCGGATCGCGTTCGCCTGCGCCACCGGCGAGGACGCCCAGTACGACCTCTACGTGATGGACGCCGACGGCAGCCGACGGCGCCGGGTGACTGCCACCCCCGAGTGCGAGGAGACGCCCCGCTGGTCGCCCGACGGCGCGCGGCTCTACTTCACCGGCGGGCCGTGCGGCGGCGCCCACGCCGTCGCGGTGGTCGACGTCGACGGCACCGACCGGGCCGAGCTCGCGCCGGTCGGCAGCTGGCCCGCGCTCTCTCCCGACGGGCGACGCCTGCTCTACGACGTGCCGATCGAGGGCGGCACCTTCCTCGAGACCACCCTGTGGTCGGTCGGCGTCGACGGCGGGAAGCCCGCGGAGCTGGGCCCCGCTGGCCTGCCTGCCGCCTACGAGTCGTCGTGGTCGCCGGACGGCGAGCGGATCGCCTTCATCTCGCCGACCGGCGACGTGACGGCGGAGGACCCTCCTCGGTGGGGCGAGGACGTCTTCGTGATGCGCGTCGACGGCACCGGCGTACGCCGCCTCACCCGCACTCCCGGCAACGACCACTGGCCACCGGCCTGGTCCCCCGACGGCCGGTTCCTGGTGTACTCGGCCGACGGGGCGGCGAACGAGGACGGCGTGCTGACCCGCATCGACGTCGACACCGGAGAGACGCGCGCGCTGACCCAGCCCGGCAGGCACGCGCTCTTCGCGGACTGGCGCGACTGACCCGTCCCCACGACCGGTGCAGACTTGGTCCATGTTGCGGTCGGTCCCGGCGGTCATCCTCGCTCTCGTGCTCACCGGCTGCTCGGGTGCGGATCCCGTGGACGAGTCGCCCCCCGACGGCGCGGAGACCGCTTCGTCGAGTCCCGCGCCCACCGAGCAGCAGCCCCCTGCCAGCGAGGGCACCACGGATGCCGAGCCGCCGCACCCGGTCTCCCTCGAGGCGCTGGCCGCGAAGGACTTCAACGGCGGCCGGCTGCGGCTGGGCGAGCAGGTCCTGAGCACCGCGTCCCACCGGCAGCACGTCGTCACCTACCGCAGCGGCGACCTCACCATCTCGGGCCGGATCGCGATCCCGCACGGCCGGGGTCCGTTCCCCACCGTGGTGCTCGCCCACGGCTACATCGACCCCGCGGTCTACGTGAACGGGCAGGGCATGACCCGTGAGCGCGCGTGGTTCGGCGACAACGGCTACGTCGCGCTCCACGTCGACTACCGCAACCATGCCGGCTCCTCCGACGACCCGCAGGGTGAGCTCGACATGCGTCTGGGCTACACCGAGGACGTGATCAACGCCGTCCATGCGCTGCGCGCCTGGGACGGGCCCGTGGACGACGAGCGGGTCGGCCTGGTGGGCCGGTCGATGGGCGGGGGAGTCGTCTACAACGCCCTCGTCGTCGCGCCGGGCCTGGTCGACGCCGGAGTCGCCTTCGCGCCGGTGAGCTCCGACGCCGTGGACAACTTCGAGCGCTGGATCCGACCCGATCCCGGCCGCGACACGGTCGCCCGCCGGATCATCCGCCGCTACGGCGAGCCGTCGGAGAGCCCCGAGTTCTGGGACGGCATCAGCGCGCGCACCCACTTCGACGACATCACCGAGCCCGTGCTCATCCACCACGGCACCCTCGACGACACCTGCCCCCTGCGCTGGAGCCGCGAGACCGCGCGGCTGATGGAGCGCGCCGGCGTGGACGTCACCCTCCGGACCTATCCCGGAGAGGGGCACGCGTTCGGACCGCAGTTCCCAGTGTCGATGCAACGCACCGTGCGGTTCCTCGACCGGCACCTGGCCTGAGCTGCCTGACGTCAGCCTCCGACGGCCCGCAGCCAGTGCTCCACGTCGTCGGCCCGCGTCAGCCGCACCACGGGCAGTGCGGGGTGCGCGGCGGCGGCGGTGGCCACCCACGCGTCGGGCTCCGCACCGAGCTCGGCCCGCACCCGGCGCAGCGTCCGCCGGACGATGCCGGTGAGCGAGACCGGCGCGGGAAGGTCGTGGTGCACCAGAGCCTCCGCCCGGTCGAGGAGCGGGGCCCGGCCGGCGTCGTACTCGCCGGCGGCGATCCAGCCGTCGAACGCGGCGAGCCGGGCGACGTCGTCGGCCCCGAGGAGCTCCGCCAGCGGCACCAGCGGTACGTCGATCACGTCGGCGGCCCGGCGGGCGAAGGTGTCGAGGGCCGGCCCCGCCGTGCCGGTCACGATCACTCGCTGCGGGATCCTGGGTGGGACGGGGTGGGCGGGGGGCACCTGCCGGATTCTAGGGACTGCACCGACCGGTCCCCCCGTGGGCCGCCCCGGCACCCCGGCCGCGGCGGGCCGGAGCCTAGGATTGCGGGCATGCCCGAGATCTCCCGCGACGAGGTGGCCCACCTGGCCGATCTCGCCCGGATCGACCTCGACGACGCCGAGCTGGACCACCTGGCCCCGCAGCTCAATGTGATCCTCGAGTCGGTCGCGTCCATCCAGGGGGTGGCCGGCGACGACGTCCCGCCGACCTCCCACCCGATCCCGCTGACCAACGTCTTCCGCGACGACGTCGTGGTGCCGGGGCTGACGGCGGAGCAGGCGCTCTCCGGGGCGCCGGAGGCCGAGGACGGACGGTTCCGGGTGCCCCGGATCCTGGGGGACGAGCAGTGAGCGACCTGACGCGCCGGACCGCCGCCGAGCTGGCGGACGCCCTGGCTGCCGGCGAGACCACGTCCGTCGAGATCACCCAGGCCCACCTGGACCGCATCGCCGCGGTCGACGGCGACGCCTCGACCGGCGTCCACGCGTTCCTGCACGTCGACGCCGACGGGGCGCTGGAGCAGGCCGCGGCCTCCGACCGGCGCCGCGCCGCCGGTGAGCCGCGGCACCCGCTCGACGGGGTGCCGATCGCGATCAAGGACGTGCTGGCCACCCAGGGGCTGCCCACGACCTGCGGATCCCGGATCCTCGAGGGCTGGGTGCCGCCGTACGACGCCACGGTGGTCCGCAAGGTGAAGGCCGCCGGCCTGCCGATCCTCGGCAAGACCAACATGGACGAGTTCGCGATGGGCTCCTCCACCGAGCACTCCGGCTACGGTCCCACCCGCAACCCGTGGGACCAGAGCCGGATCCCCGGCGGGTCCGGCGGCGGCTCGGCCGCCGCGGTCGCCGCCCACGAGGCGCCGCTGGCGCTCGGCAGCGACACCGGCGGCTCGATCCGCCAACCCGGGGCGCTCACCGGCACCGTCGGCGTCAAGCCGACCTACGGCGGGGTCTCCCGCTACGGCCTGGTCGCGCTGGCCAACAGCCTCGACCAGGTCGGCCCGGTGACCCGGACGGTGCTCGACTCCGCGCTCCTCCACGACCTGATCGGCGGTCACGACCCGCTCGACTCCACCTCCGTCGACGAGCCGGTCGGCCGGTTCGTCGAGGCGGCCCGCCAGGGAGCGGGCGGCGACCTCGCCGGCCTCCGCGTCGGCGTGATCCGGGAGCTGGCCGGCGACGGCTGGCAGCCGGGCGTGATGGCGCGCTTCCAGGAGACCGTCGACCTGCTGCAGGAGCTCGGCGCGAAGGTCACCGAGATCTCCTGTCCGTCGTTCGTGCACTCGCTCGCGACGTACTACCTGATCCTGCCCGCGGAGGCCTCGTCGAACCTCGCGAAGTTCGACGCCATGCGCTACGGCCTGCGCGTCGTGCCGGACGGCAACCCCAGCGCGGAGGACGTCATGAAGGCGACGCGCGACGCCGGGTTCGGCGACGAGGTGAAGCGCCGCATCATCCTCGGCACCTACGCCCTGTCGAGCGGCTACTACGACGCCTACTACGGCCAGGCGCAGAAGGTGCGCACGCTGATCGCCCGCGACTTCGCCGCGGCCTTCGAGGACGTCGACGTGCTCGTCTCGCCGACCTCGCCGACCACGGCGTTCCCCCTCGGCGAGAAGCTGGACGACCCGCTGGCGATGTACCTCCAGGACCTCGCCACCATCCCGGCCAACCTGGCCGGCGTGCCGGGCATCTCCGTGCCGGCGGGCCTCGCCGACGAGGACGGTCTCCCCGTGGGTCTCCAGGTGCTCGCGCCGGCGCTCGCCGACGACCGCCTCTACCGGGTGGGCGCCGCCGTCGAGGCCGCGCTCACCGCCCGTTGGGGCGGCCCCATCCTCGACAAGGCACCGACCCTGGAGGCGGCACGATGACCGAGACGCTCGTCCCCTTCGACGAGGTCGTCGAGAAGTTCGACCCCGCCCTCGGGCTCGAGGTGCACGTCGAGCTCAACACGAACACGAAGATGTTCTGCGGCTGCCCGACCGAGTTCGGCGCGGAGCCCAACACGCAGGTCTGCCCGACCTGCCTGGGCCTGCCCGGCGCGATGCCGGTGGTCAACGGCATGGCGGTCGAGTCCGCGATCCGGATCGGCCTCGCGCTGAACTGCGAGATCGCCGAGTGGTGCCGGTTCGCCCGGAAGAACTACTTCTACCCGGACATGCCGAAGAACTTCCAGACGTCGCAGTACGACGAGCCGATCGCCTTCGACGGCCACCTCGACGTCGAGGTCGAGGGCGAGACCTACCGGGTCGAGATCGAGCGCGCGCACATGGAGGAGGACACCGGCAAGTCGCTGCACGTGGGCGGCTCCGACGGCCGCATCCACGGCGCCGACCACTCCCTCGTGGACTACAACCGCGCCGGGATCCCCCTGATCGAGATCGTCACCCGGCCGATCCTCGGCACCGGTGACAAGGCCCCCCTGGTCGCCAAGGCGTACGTCGCCGCGCTCCGCGAGATCCTGCTCGGCCTCGGCGTGTCCGACGTGCGGATGGAGCAGGGCTCGATGCGCTGCGACGTGAACCTGTCGCTCGCGCCGGCCGGCAGCGATGCGCTCGGGACGCGCACGGAGACCAAGAACGTCAACTCGCTGCGGTCGGTGGACCGCGCCGTCCGCTACGAGATGTCCCGTCACGCGGGCGTGCTGCTCGCCGGCGGGTCGGTGCTGCAGGAGACCCGGCACTTCCACGAGGACAACGGCACGACCAGCTCCGGTCGGGTCAAGTCCGACGCCGAGGACTACCGCTACTTCCCCGAGCCCGACCTGGTGCCGGTCGCGCCCAGTCGCGCCTGGGTGGAGGAGCTGCGCGCGACGCTGCCCGAGCCTCCCGCCGTACGACGTGCGCGGCTGCAGGAGGAGTGGGGCTTCTCGGACCTGGAGATGCGCGACACGGTCGGCGCCGGGGCGCTCGACCTCGTCGAGCAGACCGTCGCCGCCGGCGCCACCCCGCAGGCGGCGCGGAAGTGGTGGCTCTCCGAGCTGGCCCGGCGCGCGAACGACGCCGGCGTGGACCTCGCCGCGGTCGGCGTGACGCCCGAGCAGGTCGCCGCCGTCCAGGCTCTCGTCGACAGCGGCAGGATCAACGACAAGCTCGCCCGCCAGGTCTTCGACGGCCTGATCGCCGGTGAGGGCACGCCGGAGGAGGTGGTCGCCGCCCGCGGGCTCGAGATCGTCTCCGACGAGGGCGCGCTGTCCGCCGCCGTCGACAAGGCCATCGCCGACAACCCCGACGTCGCCGACAAGATCCGGGACGGGAAGGTCGCCGCCGCCGGCGCGCTGATCGGTGCGGTGATGAAGGAGATGCGCGGCCAGGCCGACGCCGGGCGGGTGCGGGAGCTGATCCTCGAGAAGCTCGGCTGAGCTGGGGTCGGCTGGGGGCGCGGCGGCTGTCGCGGGGCTGCGGTTTCGTAGGTGGTACGGGTCCGAAAGGGCTTTTAGGCGGACCGGTTCTGGTTGTGGTCGGGTTGCGTTGCCGGCTGCCGTTTCGTAGGGCGCGGGGCGGGTGCCGTGGGGGCCGCGATCGTTGTCGCTGCAACCCGGTTTGCGCCACCTTTCGTCCACAGCGCCGGATGGAGAATCGTCTGTCCCCAGGCGGGTTTCCGGCTCGGGGTTGTGTCGGCGGGTGGTGCTTTGATGGGTGTCATGGAGCTCGGGAACGAAAGCGACGCGGAGGGGCAGTTCGATCACTGCTCGGACCGTGAGCTGCTCGAGCACCTCGCCGGCGGCCTCCGTGCTCGCAGGTCCCTCCTGATCGACGAGTGGAGGGCGATCGTCGCGTGGGCCGACCGCAACGTCGTGGACTGCGAGGAGGGCGCCGCTACCGTCATCGAGGGGTATGTGGACACCGGGATCCCGATCGCGGGCCCGGGTGCACCGCTGGTGTCGGAGTTCGCGTTGATGGAGCTGATCGCGACCCTGGAACGCAACCCCGACGGTGGCCGCGCCTACGTCGGCCGGGTGATCGGGTGCGCGTGGCGACTCAAGCAGATCTACGCCGCCGTCCTCGCCGGGCGGTGTGCGCCGTGGAAGGCCGAACGGGTCGCCGACCTCACCCACGACCTCAGCCTCGAGGCCGCTGCGTACGTCGACCGGAAGCTCGCCCCGCACATCCGGTCGTGTTCGTGGCGGGAGGTCGAGCACCACATCGACGAAGCCATCACCCTCTACGACCCCGAGGCGGCTGAGGCCCGCCGTGAGGAGTCGTCGGACTCCCGGCGGTTCGACGTGCACCTCGACCATCTCACCGACGGCGTGGTGCAGGTCGACGGCGTCCTGGACGCTGCTGATGGCGCGGACCTGGACACCGCCGTCAACCGCCGCGCGGTGTTGTTGGGCAAGCTCGGCCACGACGGGTCGCTCGATGTGCGGCGGGCGGTCGCGGTCGGCGACTTGGCCCGCAACGACCTGACCCTCGACCTCGAGACCGTCGACGAGTCCACCGGCGAGGTCACCACCGCATCCCGCGGCCGGAAGGCCGTGCTCAACGTCCACGTCTCGGATGCCGCCATCACCAGCGCTACTGGTGAGACTGCTGCTCCGGTGGGGCGGTGGGAGGACCAGCAACGCCCCATCACCGTCGCACAGATCAAGGAGTGGCTCGCCACTTCTGGGACGACGGTGGTCGTGCGTCCGGTGATCGACCTCGCCGGACACATCCCGGTGGACTCCTACGAGATCCCCGACCGCCACCGCCACCAGGTCGAGCTGCGCGACCACCACTGCGCGTTCCCGTGGTGCGGCCGCCGCGCCAGTCGCTGCGACCTCGACCACGCCCTCCCGCACAGCCGGGGCGGGGTGACGTGTCCGTGCAACCTCGTCCCGGCCTGCCGGGCGCATCATCGGGCGAAGACGTTCTCCACCTGGCGCTACGTGATCGTCCAACCCGGCACGTACCTGTGGATCACCGCGAACGGGCGGCACTTCCTGGTCGACCACACCGGCACCAGGACCCTCGACCCACCCGTCCACGTCGACGAGACGGTCATGGGCATCCCGCCCGACCACGACACCCGGCCCTGGCCCATCCAGACCGGCCCACCCTGCCCCGGCTAGCGACCCCGCTCCGCACCCCACCGCCAGGTGGGGCCAGCGGCATGCCCGGCCCTCTAACCTGCGGCCATGCGATTCCCCTGGGACACATCCGTCACGGCCTTCGTCGAGGGCGCCCAGTGCTTCGTCCGTACGACGGCACTCGTGGGAGACCGGTGGAACGAGCCCGGGCTGGGGGAGTGGGACGTCCGGAGCCTGGTCGGGCACACCAGTCGCTCCTTCATCACCGTCGAGGAGTATCTCGCCCGGCCGGCGGAGGCCGTGGCGGTGGAGGATCCGGCGGCCTACTACCTGGCCACGAGGGAGATCGCCGCTGGCGCGGGGGTCGCGCAGCGCGGGAGGGATGCCGGCGTCGCGCTGGGGGAGGACCCGGCGGCGGGCGTGGCCGCCATCGCGGAGCGCGTCGTGCCGCTGCTCGACGCGTGCGACGGCACCGAGCTGGTGACCACGATCGCCGGCGGCATGCGACTGGGCGACTACCTGCCGACCCGCGCCTTCGAGCTCGCGGTGCACACCGCCGACCTCGCGGCGGCGCTCGGCGTGACCGTGCCGCTTCCCGTCCCCACCGCTGCCCAGGCGCTCGCGATCGTCGCCGACCTCGCAGCAGTCGACGGCGTCGCCAGTGAGCTGCTGCTGGCGGTCACCGGTCGGCGGGGGCTCCCGGACGGCTTCAGCCTGCTCTGAGGAGCACCCGGCCGGGACCACCGGTGGCCGCCGACGTGGGACCGGCGGCGGTGCGGCGGTAGGCTGCGGGCGACAACCAAGCACACGTCCTTGCTGGGGGAAGCCGGTCGAAGTCCGGCGCTGACCCGCAACCGTAGGCCGTCCCGACGGGGCGGTGAGCCGGAGCACCTGGCGGGCACGTCCTGACACAAACGCTGTCGTGGAGCGCAGCGGGTCGTCGGCCTCGCCGGTCCTCCCGCTGCATGCAGCGGGAAGGAACCCATGTCCACGCACTCGCACCGTCCGCTCCGCCTCCTCGGGGCGGTCGGCCTGGCCCTCGCCCTCGGCCTGACGGCCTGCGGCAAGGAGGACGACGGGAAGCAGACGGTGCGCGACGACGCGTCGGCGACCACGGAGACCCCGGAGGCCGCGCTGGCCGGTGCGGCGTGGCTCGAGGGCGAGCTGCAGGACGGCGTGCTGTTCAACCGCGAGTTCAAGACGGCCGACTACAGCACCACCGTCGAGGCGGCGTACGCCCTGCTCGCCGTCGACGAGCACAGCGAAGCCGTCCCGCAGATCTCCGAGGCGCTCGCCGGCGGTGTCGACGAGTACGCGAGCCCCGGCGAGGACGTCTACGCCGGCTCGACCGCCAAGCTGGTCTCGTTCGCAGCCGACACCGGCGCCGATCCGCACGAGTTCGGCGGCGAGGACCTCGTCGCCCAGCTCGAGGAGCGCACCGCCGACGAGGGCGCCACGGCCGGCCGGATCAGCGACCAGAGCGAGTACGGCGACTTCGCCAACTCCTTCGGCCAGGCCTGGGCCGTGCGCGGGCTGACCCTCGCCGGCTCCGAGGAGGCCGACGCCGCGCGCGAATTCCTGCTGAAGCAGCAGTGCGAGGCCGGCTACTTCCGGCTGAGCTTCGCCGAGCCCGACGCGGCCGATCAGAGCTGTGGCGCGGCCGGCGGCAAGGGGGAGCCGGTCGACACCACGGCCCTCGCCTACGTGCTCCTGCACGACCTCGCGGAGGACCACCCCGACCTGGCCGCGGCACTCGACCGGGGCATCGACTACATCCTTGCCGAGCAGGCCGACGACGGCTCGTTCTCCGGAGGCAGCGGGGGAGCGGTCATCCCCAACAGCAACAGCACCGGGCTCGCCGGCTGGGCACTGCACCTGGCGGGCGAGGAGGAGGCCGCGGCCGAGGCGGCCGCCTGGGTCCGGGCCCACCAGCTCGGCGAGTGCGAGGGCCCCCTGGCCGACGAGACGGGCGCGATCGCGTTCGACGACGCCGCGCTGTCCGCGGCCGCTGAGCGCGGGCTGACGCCCAAGAGCGAGTACCAGTGGCGCCTGGCCACCGCGCAGGCGCTCCCGGCGCTGCTGGCGGTTCCCGAGGGCGCGGCGGAGGCGCCGTGCCCGGCGTCGTAGCGCTCCTTCGTGCGGCGGTGGCCGCGGGCGTGGTGCTCGCGGCCGCCCCGCTGACGGCGCCGACCGCGGCCGCCGGCGAGGCGGTCACCACCTGCGCGTCCGACGAGGTGACCGTCGTCGTCGACTTCAACGAGCTCGGCGGCCGCACCCGGGTCGCGTGCTCGGTGAAGGCCGGCACGGCCGCGCACCTCTTCCGCACGAGCGGCTTCCCGCTGACCTACACCCGCGCCCCCGGCATGCAGGGCTTCGTGTGCAGCGTGAGCGGGAAGCCGGAGAAGGGCCCGTGCACCCAGGGCACCGCCTACTGGAGCCTGTGGTGGTCCGACGACGCCGGGGAGTGGACCTACGCCACGCTCGGCGCCGACCAGCTGGAGGTGCCCCGCGGCGGCTACGTGGGCTTCGCCTGGCACCAGGGCGACGTGGACGCGGCGCCGCCGGACGTGGTGGTCGCCGACGGCGGCCTCGCCGCCGGCGCTGGTGAGCAGGTCGCCGAGGGCGCGCCCGAGCCGGCGGCCGACTCCGGCGAGGGCGGGTTCCCGCCGTGGGCTGCCGTCGCCCTGGGCCTCGTCGTGCTCGGCGCGGCGGCCGCCGTACCGCTCGCGCGGAGGCGCTCGTCGTGAGGATCCCGCGGGACCTGCACCCCGTCGCCTGGTGGACCTGGGCGGTCGGGCTGGCCGTCGGGGCGTCGTGCACCACCAACCCGGTCCTCCTCGTCCTGCTGCTCGCCGTCGCCACGGTCACCGTGCTGACCTGCCGCTCCGACCAGCCGTGGGCCCGCTCCTTCCGGCTCTACCTCTGGCTGGCGCTGCTCGTCGTGGTGGTCCGGGTGGCCTTCCGGATCCTGCTCGGCGGTGACGTGCCCGGCGAGGTGCTGTTCCGGCTGCCCGAGATCCCGCTGCCGGACTTCGCGGCCGGCATCAGCCTGCTCGGCGCGTTCACCCGGGCCGAGCTGGTCGCCTCGATCTACGAGGGCGGCCGGCTGGCCCTGATCCTGGTCGCCGTCGGAGCGGCCAACGCGCTCGCCAACCCCAAGCGGCTGATGAAGTCGCTGCCGCCGGCGCTCTACGAGGTCGGCACCGCGATGACCGTCGCGATCAGCGTCGTGCCGCAGCTGGCCGACAGCGCCCGACGGGTGCGTGCGGCGCAGCAGCTTCGGGGCGGCCCGCAGGGACGCTTGCAGCGGTTCCGCGGCGCGCGGCGGATGCTCGTCCCGATCCTGGAGGACTCCTTCGAGCGCTCGCTGGCCCTCGCCGCCGGGATGGACGCGCGCGGCTACGGCCGCACGGGAGTGCTCAGCGCCGGCCAGCGCCGGGCCACCGGTGCGCTCATGCTGACCGGCCTCCTCGGCGTCTGCGTCGGGGTCTACGCCTTCCTCGACGGCACCGCACCCCGCCTGCTCGCCTGGCCGATGCTCGTCCTCGGCACCGGCACCGCGCTGGTCGGGTTCACGCTCGCGGGCCGTCGCGTACGACGCACCCGCTACCGGCCCGACCGCTGGCGGCTGCCCGAGGTGCTGGTCGCCCTCTCCGGCGTGGCCACCGGTGCCGGCCTGTGGGCCGTGCAGCGCACCGACGTCTTGGTCGCCCATCCCGCGGTCACCGCCGCCCCGGACGTGTCCCTGGCCGCGGTGGCCGCGGTGGTGGTCGGAGTGCTGCCGGTGTGGGTGGCGCCGCCGCCGCTGACGGCGCAGCGGCGTGCCGAGGCGTCGACCGCGCCAGCACCGGTGCGGGAGGCGGTGGCGGTGCGATGATGGAGCTGCGCGACGTCACCTTCCGGTACGACGACGACCCGGTGCCCGTGCTGGAGCACGTCGACCTCGCCGTCGAGCACGGCGAGCTCGTCGTGCTCGCAGGGCCGACCGGCTCGGGGAAGTCGACCCTCCTCGGCATCGTGGCCGGGCTGGCCCCGGCCTTCACCGGCGGCACGCTCACCGGCGACGTGCTGCTGGACGGCACGAGCGTCCTGCACCAACCGGCCCGGGAGCGAGCGCACGTCGTCGGCTACGTGGGCCAGAACCCGCCCGCCTGGTTCGTCACCGACACCGTGGAGGAGGAGCTGGCCTTCGGCATGGAGCAGCTCGGCCTGCCGGCACCGACGATGCGGCGCCGGGTGGAGGAGACCCTGGACCTGCTGGGGATCGCCGACCTGCGCCACCGCGACCTGCGCACGCTCTCCGGAGGCCAGCAGCAACGGGTGGCGATCGGCTCCGTCCTCACCGCGCACCCGCGGCTCCTCGTGCTCGACGAGCCGACCTCCGCGCTCGACCCCACCGCGGCCGAGGACGTGCTCGCGACCCTGACGCGACTGGTGCACGACCTCGGCGTCTCCGTTCTCGTCGCCGAGCACCGGCTCGAGCGGGTGGTGCCCTTCGCCGACCGGCTCTGCCTGATCGGCGGCGACCCCCGTCGGCCCGGTGCGCTCCGGGTCGGAGACCCCGCGGAGGTGCTCGCGACGTCCCCCATCGCACCCCCCATCGTGGAGCTCGGCCGGCTCGCCGGCTGGGAGCCGCTGCCGCTGACCGTCCGCGACGCCCGCCGCCGGGCCGGACCGCTCAAGGCCCGGCTGGAGGGGCTCGTCCCCGGCGGCCACCCCGGCACCGGTGTGCGAGAGGAGCCGCTCGCCACCGCACGCCGCCTGGTGGTCGCCCACGGCCGGACCCCGGTGCTGCGCGAGGTCGACCTCTCGCTGCACGCGGGCAGGGTCACCGCGCTGATGGGCCGCAACGGCGCGGGCAAGTCGACGCTGCTGTGGACCCTCCAGGGGCGGCACGCGCCGCAGCGCGGCACGGTCCTGGTCGCCGGACGGGAGCCGGCGACGCTCCGTGCCGACCAGCGGCGCGCGACGACCGGCCTGGTGCCCCAGAGCCCGGCGGACCTCCTCTACCTCGAGACGGTGGCCGAGGAGTGCGAGGCCGCCGACCGGTCGGCCGGCGCGGCGGGCGGGACCTGCCGCGACCTGCTCGACCGGCTCGCGCCGGACATCGACCCCCAGCACCACCCGCGCGACCTCTCGGAGGGGCAGCGGCTCGCGCTCGCGGTGTCGATCGTGCTGACCGCCCGGCCGCCGGTCCTGCTGCTCGACGAGCCGACCCGCGGCCTGGACTACCCGGCCAAGCGGGCGCTCGCCTCCGTGCTGCGCGAGCTGGCCGCCGAGCCGGGGTCCGAGCGCGCGGTGCTGGTCGCCACGCACGACGTGGAGTTCGTCGCCCAGGTCGCCGACGAGCTGGTGGTGCTCGCGGAGGGCGAGGTGGTCTCCGCAGGGCCGGTGGCCGTCGCCCTCGCCGAGTCGCCGGCATTCGCCCCGCAGGCGACCAAGGTGCTCGGGCCGGGCTGGCTGTCCGTCGACGACGTCGCCGCCGCGCTCACGGCCGCCGGTGAGGTCGCCCGATGAGCGGGGAGCGGCAGGTCGCCGTACCACTGCGGCTGCGATCCTCCGCGGTGCTCGCCGTCACCTCGGGGATCGGGGTGCTGATGCTCGCGTGGCCGCTGCTGCTCGAGGTCGACCCCGCGTCGACGGAGCGCGTCGACCCGCCTTTCCTCTTCCTGCTGCTGCTGCCGGTCGTCCTGGCCGTCGTGCTGGCCGAGCTGAGCGAGGGGGGCATGGACGCACGCGTCCTCGCCGTGCTCGGCGTGCTCAGCGCGGTCAACGCCGTGCTGCGGCTGGTCAGCGCCGGCACGGCGGGCCTGGAGCTGGTCTTCTTCCTGCTGATCCTCGGCGGCCGGGTCTTCGGCGCCGGGTTCGGGTTCGTGCTCGGCTGCACGTCCCTGTTCGCGTCCGCGCTGATGACGGCCGGCGTGGGCCCGTGGCTGCCGTTCCAGATGCTGGTCGCGGCGTGGGTCGGGATGGGAGCGGGCCTGCTGCCCCGCAGGACGCGGGGGCGCCGGGAGATCGTGATGCTCGCGGCGTACGGCGTGGTCTCGGCCTACGTCTACGGTCTGCTGATGAACCTCCAGGGCTGGCCGTTCATCGCCGGGGTCCAGGTGCCGGGCCAGGACTCGACCGAGCTGTCATACGCGCCGGGGGCGCCGCTGCTGGAGAACCTGCACCACTTCCTGCTCTACACGGTGCTGACCTCGACCGGCGGCTGGGACACCGGCCGCGCGATCACCAACGCGCTGGCGATCGCCCTGCTGGGGCCGGCGGTGCTGACCACGCTGCGGCGGGCGGCACGTCGCGCGCGTGTCGTGCGGACCTAGGGCTCGACGAGCAGGATCCGGTCGTCCTCGGGCGCCGGCGAGCCGCGGCCGTCCCGGTTGCTGGTCGTCACCCACAGGCGGCCGGCGCCGTCGCGGGCCACGCTGCGGATCCGGCCGTACTCGCCCGCACCGTCAGCGAAGAAGTACGACGTCGGGTCGCTCGCCTGTCCGTCGGTCACGGTGACCCGCCACAACCGCTCCCCGCGCAACGCCGCCATCCACAGGTGGCCGCCGGCGTACGCGAGGCCGGACGGCGACGCCTCGGACGTCCGCCAGGTCAGTGCCGGCTGGGCGAACCGGTCCGGTCCGCCGCTGCCCTCCACGGCGGGCCAGCCGTAGTCCTCGCCGGGGACGATGCGGTTGAGCTCGTCGGCCTCGTCGTTGCCGAACTCCGAGGCCCACAGCAGGCCCTGGTCGTCGAACGCCAGACCCTGCACGTTGCGGTGTCCCCAGGACCAGACGACGGTGCCGAACGGGTTCTGCGGCGCCGGCTCGCCCTCGGTGGTGATCCGCAGGACCTTCCCGGCGAGCGAGTCGCGGTCGCGGGCCAGCTGCGGGTCCCCGGCCTCGCCGGTGCTGACGTAGAGGTGGCCGTCCGGTCCGAAGAGGAGCCGGCCGCCGTCGTGGATGACACCGGTCGGGATGCCGGTCAGCACCGGCTCCACGTCGCCGAGCCGGTCGCCGTCGAGCCGGGCTCGGACCACCCGGTTGTCCTCGGCGGTGCAGACGTAGAAGTAGACCAGGCCGTCGGAGTCGAAGCTCGGCGACACGGCCACGCCGAGGAGGCCGGCCTCGCCGCGAGGATCGGTCGCGGGGATCCGTCCGACCTCCACCACCTCGCCCTCGCCCTCGGCGGAGCCGTCGGTCACCTCCGGAGGGGTGACGACGAGGACCCGGGCCGAGTCACGCTCGGCGACCACCGCCCGGCCGTCGGGCAGGAAGTCCAGGCCCCAGGGGACCTCGAGCCCGCTGGCGACGGTGGCGACGACATCAGGCTCTCCGTCGGCGGTGAAGCCGTTCCCCCCGTCCTCGGCCGTGGCGGTCGGTGAGGCCGAGGCGGTCCCGGAGACGTCGACCTCGCTGACGTTGCCGCTCTGACCGCAGCCGGCCGCGAGTCCGGACGTGAGTCCGAGCGCGAGTGCTGCGCCGAGCAGCGCGCGGGGCCTGCTCACGCGAACCGCGCCAGGAAGTCGAGCAGCACCTCGTGGACCCGGTCGGGCTGCTCGAGGTGGACGAAGTGGGAGCCGCGGAGCTCGACGTACTCGCTGGACTCCAGCCGTCGGGACGCACTCGCCATGTCGCGGGCGCCCGCCAGGACGTCGTACCTCCCGGCGATGAAGACGGTCGGCACCTCGATCCGGCTCAGCCGCACCCGCGCGTGGCGCGACGTGCCGAGGGCCAGCCGGGCGTACCAGTCGACGGGGGTCAGCACGAACTCCTTGAGGCCGATCGCGGCGGCCTCCGGGTCGGCGACCGGGAACATGAAGCCGGTCCGGCCAAGGAGCCGGACGGTCCGCGGCCCCACCGGGATGCGGCGGACGAAGGGGCTGGCGACCCAGCCGGTGTGCTTGGCGACGCGGCAGAGGTTGACGGTCAGCGCCCGCGCGACGGGTCGCGGCAGGCGCAGCGGCGCCAGCATCGTGCCGAAGGTGTCGCCCGGGACGCCGCACACGGCGACGATGCCGCGGACCCGCTCGGGATGGCGGTAGGTGAGCTCGAAGGCGGTGTTGACTCCCATCGACCACCCCATCAGCACCGCACTGTCGATGCCGAAGTGGTCCATCACCGACAGGCCGTCCTGCACGAAGTGCTCGATCTCGACGCCGCCCTTGTCGCGCGGGCGCTCGGAGCCGCCGACGCCGCGGTGGTTCCACGACACGACGCGCACGCCGCACGCCGGGTCGAGAAGCCAGGGCCAGAGGAAGGCGTTGGTGCCCAGACCGTTGCAGAGCACGACGGTCGGACCGTCGATCACCCCGTCGGGGTCGTTGGTCCACGCGCGCAGGTAGGTGCCGTCGTCGGACAGGACGTCGCGGTGGGCCACCGACGCGGACCGGAGCCGCTGCTCGGGCGTGGATCGGGAGGTCGGCATGGCCCGATTGTGCCCGACCGCGCCCACGACCCTCAGCCGACGTCCGGGTGGATCGGCAGCCGGGTCGCCCTCGTCGCGCCGATGCTGGCCACCACGACGCAGCCGATCGCGGCCCACTGCACGGGCGCGAGGTCCTCGCCGACCACGATCAGCCCGGCCAGCGCCGCCGCCGCCGGCTCGAGGCTCATCAGCACTCCGAAGGTCGCCGCCGGCAGGCCCCGCAGGGCGACCAGCTCGGCGCTGTAGGGCACGACCGAGCTGAGCAGCCCGACCGCCGCTCCCATCAGCAGGATGCGGGTGTCCAACAGTGCCCCCTGCTCGACGGTGAGCAGCAGCGGCCCGAGGAGTGCCACCGCCACCAGGCTCGCCACCGCGAGACCGTCGAGTCCGGCCCACCGGCGGCCGGTCTCGGCGCTGGAGAGGATGTAGCCGGCCCACGCCGCGCCCGCCAGCAGCGCGAACGCGACCCCGGCGGGGTCCAGGTGGGTGCGCTCGAAACCGAGCAGCACCACCCCGACCGCGGCGAGCGCCACCCAGGCGAGGTGCCGTGCGCGACGGAAGCCGACCGCCGCGAGCACCAGCGGGCCGATGAACTCGATGGTGACGGCGACGCCGATCGGGATCCGCGAGAACGACTGGTAGATCGCCCAGTTCATGGTGCCGAGGCAGGCGCCGAACCGGATCACCGCCAGCCAGTCGGCACGGTTCCGGCCGCGCAGCCGGGGCCGTGCCCACAGGACCAGTACGACGGCGCTGCTGGCCAGCCGCAGCCAGACCACGCCGTCCGGCTCGATGTCGTCGAAGAGCCGCTTGGCGAAGCCCGCTCCGAGCTGTACCGAGGCGATGCCCAGCAGCACGAGGGCGATCGCCGCACCCAGCGGCGGTCGGTGGGAGGGGGCGCCGGGCACGGGCCCAATCTAGGAGTGCGAGGCCCCGGCCGGCGTGGCGGGCGGCTCCGGCGGCGATCCGTACCGTGGTCGGCATGGCTCACTCGACGGGGCTCGAGCAGCGGACGGCGTGGACGGTCGGCCACTGGAGCTGTCCTCAGTCCGTCGTGGTCGATCGGCTGCTCGCCCACGACATCGACCTCCTCGTCGACGTCCGCGCTCAGCCGGGCTCGCGTCGCAACCCGCACTTCGACCAGGAGCGGATGCCGGGCTGGCTCGCCGACGCGGGGATCGGCTACCGCCACCTCCCGGACCTGGCCGGCCGTCGGCGCCGACAGGACGTCGATCCGGCACTGAACGCCGGGTGGCGCAACCAGAGCTTCCACAACTACGCCGACTACGCCCTCGGCCCGGCCTACCGGAGGGGGATCGCCGAGCTCGAGGCGCTCGGCACCCGGCATCGGGTCGCGGTGATGTGTGGAGAGCCGATGCCGTGGCGGTGTCACCGGCTCCTGATCGCCAACACCCTCGCCGCTCGCGGCTGGACCGTCTGGCACCTGATGGGCGACGGAAGCTCGCGCCGCCACGAGCTGGGGCGGTGGGGATCCACGCCGAGGGTCGGTCCCCACGGTGAGCTGACCTATCCGGCAGAGCCGGAGCCGGGCGACGACCGGTGAGACGAAGCAAGCCGCCGACCCGTCCGGAGACGGGTCGGCGGCTCGCCGGCGGTCATCGCTACTTGCTGACGACCAGGCCGTCGATGTGGACCGGCCGCCCCGAGGCGCTGACCACCTTGATCTTCACCGTGCCGACCCGGACCTTGCTGAAGGTCTCGATGCCGATGGCCTTCTTCTTCGCCGCGGTGCCCTTGAGGCTGATCGTGCCGATGCTCTTGCCGTTCCAGGTGACCTGCACCTTGCCACCGTTCGGGGCCTTGGCGGCGACCAGGACCAGACGGCGGGCGCGGACGCCGGTGCGGGTGAGCACCTTGCCCTTCGTCGAGGTGAAGGTGAGGGTGCCGTTGAAGTGCCCGGACTTCTTCTTGCGGTTCCAGCCCGAGCCCTTCAGGGACAGGTCGTCGAGCGGGACCGCGGTGCAGCGCTTGGCCGAGCGGGCGCCGAGGTTGTTGGCGTTGTCGACCGACTGCACCTCGAAGCAGTAGGTGCGGCCGAAGGAGCCCTTGAACCCGTAGGGGGACGCCAGCTGGTTGTCGCCGACCACCGTCGGGTTGCTGAAGGTGCCGCTGTTCCAAGGTGCGGAGCTCACGATCACGTCGGTGTTCTTGACCCCGGCGATCGTGTCCGTGGCGGTCCAGGTCACCGGGACGGAGGTCGAGACCACCTGCGGACCCGGGCCGGTCACCGTGGCGACCGGGCCGCCCATGTCGAGGTGGTCGGCCTGCACGAAGGAGGAGTTCCCTGCGGCGGACACGCCCACCGCCACCACGTTCCCGCGACGGTCGGCGTCGGCGGCGAACAGGCCGTCGTCGGCCGGGCCCGCGGCGTAGGTGCCGGCCGGAAGGAGCGGACTGGTGCGGTAGCGGAAGGTGAGCTGACCGCCGTCGTCGTGCACGACCGCCTGGCGGCCGGTGCCCGTCAGGAACGGTTCGGAGTCCGTCGAGGAGACGGTCCCCGCCTGGACGACTCCCGGCGCTCCGAAGCCGGCGGTCGGCGGCCGGACCGCCGAGAGCAGCCGGTAGTCCTCGCCGTCGAAGTCGGCCCAGCTCGCGATCGCGGTGCCGTCGGGGCTGACGTGGACCGCCGGCTTGGAGGCCGTCCAACCGGCGAGCGAGACGATGTCCGGACCGCCGACGGTGCCGCTGGTGCTCACCTTCGAGGACACGACCCGGTTGTCGGCGCCGTCCTTCCCGACGAAGACGACCGTGCCGGCGCCGTCGTCGGCGATGCCGACGTCGACCGAGAAGGCGTTGTCCGGCCACGAGGCGGCGTCCGGCGCGGACCAGCTGCTGGTGGCGGTACGGCGGCTGACCTCGATCGCGCTCTCGCCCTGGTGGAGGCCCTTGTAGCCGACCAGCACGGCCCCGTCGGGGGCGACGTCGAGCGAGGGCTCGGCGCCGTAGGAGTCGATCTGCGTGAACTGCGGGGCACCGCCCTTCGGCCACATGGCGGCGAGCAGGGGGTCGGTGGCGTCGATCTCCGCCGCGACGGCGACGTGGACCCGCCCGGCGTCGTCCATGCCGACGGCGGTCTCCCCGATCGCGGTCGTGGTGTGGGTGCTCAGGGTGGCGGAGCCGTCCCAGGTGCCGCCGCCGAGGTAGCGGGAGCCGCGCACCCGCTCCTCGCCGTTGACGACCTGGGTCCACACGGCGACGACGTCGCCCTTGGTGCTCGCGGCGAGGTGCAGGTCCTCTGCCGAGGTGACCGGCGCCGGGGTGACGTTCACGGGTGCCGACCAGTCGCCGTCCGTGGCGTGGGCGGCATACACCCGCACGCCGCCGACGACGGGCCGGACCCAAGCGGCGACGGCGTCGCCGTCGCCGGTGGCGACCACGTCGACGTCGGTGGGGAGTGCGCCGGTGCCGCTGATGTTGCCGGCGTCGTAGCCGGCGACCGCCTGGGCCGGCGCTCCGGCCAGCCCGACGGCGGCCGTGCCGGCGGCGATGACCGCCAGCGAGGTGAGTCCGAGAATCTGCTTGCGCATGGTGCTGCCTTTCAGAGGGGGGGTGGGTGCTGCTCAGTACGGCAAATCTGCTCCGTGACCGGCCCCGTCCACATCCGCGCGCACCACGCAACCAGCTCCCCGATCCACGGAGACAACGCTGAGGCAGCCCGCACAACGCTTACGATGCGCTCGTGCGCTGTCCGGTGCTGGTCTCCCGCACCACGGAGCAGGCGCGCCTCGCGGCTGCGGTGGGGGACCTGACCGGGGGACGCGGTGGTCTGTGGGTGCTGCGTGGCGACCCCGGGATCGGCAAGTCGCGGCTCTGCGCGGCGGTGCTCGCCGACGCCGCGGCCGGCGGGATGGCGGTGATGTCCGGTCGAGCGGTGCGCGCTGCGGCACCGACCCCTCTGCGTCCGCTGAGCGAGGCCCTGCTGGGCTGGCTGCGCAACCAGCCCGTCCCCGAGGATCCCCGGCTGGCGCCGTACCTGCCGGCGCTGGCACGCCTCGCGCCCCAGCTGGGTCCCGTCACCGACGACGGCGCGTCCTCGGTGATGCTGATCGGCGAGGCGCTGCTGCGCCTCGCCTCCTGCGTCGAGGAGCCCGGCCTGGTGCTCGCCGTCGAGGACCTGCACTGGGCGGGGCCGGAGACGCTGGCCGTGCTGGAGTACCTCGGGGACAACGTGGCCGACGTGCCGCTGCTGGTCCTGGCCACCACCCGGCCGCACGAGTCGCCCTTGGCAACCGAGGTGGTCGCCGCGCTCGAGTCACGTGGCTCGGCCACCGTCGTCGACCTGCACCCGATGGACGACGCGGACGTCGCCGTGATGGCCCGGGCCTGCCTGGGAGGGGAGCCCCCTGATGCGGCGCTCGCCTGGCTCCGCCGGTACGGCGCCGGGTACCCGCTGTTCATCGAGGAGATGCTCGCCGACCTCCGCGACCGCGCCCTCCTGGTCGGCGAGGGCGACTCCACCATGGTCTGGACCCTGGTGGGGGAGCCCTCGGTCCTGGTGCCCCAGTCGTTCGCGCGGTCGGTGGAGGAGCGCCTGCGCCTGCTCGGGCCGATCGCCCAGGACGTGGTGGCGGCGGCCGCCATGCTCGGGTCGGAGTTCGACTGGCGCATCGTCGCCGCGGCGCTCGGGCTGGAGGAGCGGTCGGTCGCTGCCGCGCTGCGGGAGCTCGGCGACCACCGTCTCGTCGAGCCGGTCCCGCCGGACGGCTTCGGCTTCCGGCACGCGCTCACCCGGGAGGCGGTGCTGGCCGGACTCCTCGCCCCCGATCGCGTGCGGCTCGCCGGCGTGCTCGCGGACGCCCTCGACGGCAGCGTCACCGGAGCGGAGGGGCTCCGCCTGCTGGCGGAGCTGTCGGAGGCTGCGGGGGACGAGGCCGGCGCGGCACGCCGCTGGCTGGACGCCGGGCGGGAGGCGGTGCTGAGCGGGGCGCTCACCAGCGCCCTCGACGCGGTGGAGCGTGCCCTCCGGCACTGCCCGCCAGGCAGCGCGCTGGAGGCCGACGCGTTGGAGGCCGAGGTCGAGGTGCACGCCCTGGCGGGCGACGTCACGCGTGCGGTCGCCGCGGGTGAGCGGCTGGTGCCGGAGCTCGCCGACGATGCCACCCGCCTGGCCGCCGTACGACTGCGGCTGGCGCGTGCCCTGCTGGCGGGCGGACGCTGGGACGAGGCCGCGGCGATGCTCGACGCGGCGGCCGGGCACGACCCGGTGGTCGAGGACGTCCTGGCCGCGCGACTGGCGCTGGGCCGGGAGGACGACCTCCTCGCGGCGCAGCGGGCCCGGGCTGCGCTCGACGCGGTGGGCGACGACCGGCCCGAGGTCGCCTGCGAGGCGTGGGAGGCGCTGGGCCGGGCCGCCCGGGCACGCGACTACGTCGCCGCGGAGGAGGCGTTCGAGGCCGGCTACCGGCTGGCGGAGGAGCACGGCCTGCGACTGTGGCAGTGCCGGCTGCTGGCCGCGCTCGGCAGCCTGGACCTCGCCGTCCGCCGCCCGGTGGAGGACCGGTTGGTCGCCGCCCGGGCGCTGGCGCTCGAGGCGGGTGCGATCGCGACCGCGGCCCGCATCGAGATCGAGCTCAACCTGGTGCGGCTGCGCTACCTCGAGCTGGACCGGGCGATGGAGGCCGTGGACAACGCGATCACGGTGATGAGCCGCCTGCGGCTACCCGACCTCGCCGTCGGCTACCTCCTGAGGGCCACCACCCATGGGCTGGCGGGCCGGCCGGAGGCGATGGAGCGTGATGTGGCCGTCGCCCTGGCGAGTCCGATGGACGAGGCCCTGCGCTCCGTCGGCGTGCCGGGCCACGTGCGCGCCTTCGTCACGCTGGCCCACGGGCGCTACGACGAGGCCCGCCAGCACCTCGGTGTCGCGATGGACTATCACCGGCGCGTCCCCAGCCTGCCGTTCTCACTCCGCGGCCTGTGGGCGCTCCTCGAGACGGTCCTCACCGGCGACGGTGCGGCCGCGAGGGAGGAGGTGCGCTCGGGCCCCCAGGCCAACACGCCGCACAACTGGTTCGCCCTGCGCTACGCCGACGCGGTGGCGCTCGGACGCGCCGGCCGCGGGCCGGAGGCCGAGCGCGTCTTCGCCGACGCGGAGTGGGTGCTGCCCGATCGGGAGCCGTGGCCCGAGCTCCACGCCCGGCTGCTCGTCGCCCGGGCTGCTGCGGCGGACGGCTGGGGCGACCCGGAGCCGTGGTTCCGGCACGTCCTCGACGGCCTGGTCGGCTACGGCCAGACCGAGGCGGCGTCGGTCTGTCGGGTCTGGATGCGCGAGGCGGGGTTCGCCGTGCCGCGCAAGGCGGCCGGCAGCGGCCGGGTGCCGGCGCACCTCCAGCGGCTCGGCGTCACCGCGCGGGAGTACGACGTCCTCGAGCTCGTCGCCGCCGGACTGCAGAACCGGCAGATCGCCGACCGGCTCTACCTCTCCGTGCGGACGGTGGAGACCCACGTCGCCCGGCTGCTGCAGCGCACGGGCAGCGAGGACCGTGGCCAGCTCGCCGGTCACCTCGCGGAGTGACTCACAGCCCGACCGGGGGCCGCTCCGCCAGGTGGAGGTCCTGGACCGCCTCCACCCGCTCGCAGTGCCACGACCGCGCGGGGTTCGTGTGCGTCGCCCGGACGGCGGCGAGGAGGTGGTCGAGGTCGGCCCCACAACCGACCTCGACCACCACCGTGCAGCGGTCCTGCTGGTCGGCGAGCAGCCAGCGGCTGGTGACGAACCCGGGCCGGCGGCGCAGCCACGGCGCCAGCTCGGTGCGCAGCCGCTCGACGACGTCCTCGGTCCGCTCCGGGTCGAGGGCCAGCGTCAGCAGCAGCGTCGTCATGCGTCCAGCATCGGCACGGTGGCGGGCCCGGGCATCCGTGGTGACCACGTAATCAACGATCGGCGCCCACCCGGCCGGCCACCGACCGATGAGTTCGGCGGCCAGCCCGGGTCGTCCCCGGTACGGCGCCCGCCGAGCGGCGCCGCGCGCCATCGTGTCCAGGAGGAGAGCGCATGACCACGATCCTGATGGTCGGTACCCGCAAGGGCCTGTGGGTCGGCCGGTCCGAGGACCGCGCCGGATGGACCTTCACCGGCCCGCACCACGACATGGAGGAGGTCTACTCCTGCCTCGTCGACACCCGCGGCGGCACGCCGCGGCTGTTCGCCGGCGCGTCGTCCAGCTGGCTCGGCCCGCAGCTGCGCTGGTCCGACGACCTGGGGGAGACGTGGCACGAGACGCCCAACGGCGCCATCCGGTTCCCGGAGGGGGCGGGCGCCACGCTGGCGCGGATCTGGCAGCTCGTGCCGGGCGCGGACGACGGCGTGCTGCACGCCGGCACCGAGCCCGGAGCGGTGTTCACCTCCAGGGACGGCGGCGAGACCTTCGCCCTGGAGGAGGCGCTCTGGAACCATCCCCACCGGCCGCAGTGGGACGCCGGGTTCGGCGGCCAGGCCTTCCACACCGTGCTGCCCCACCCGACGGACCCGGCATCGCTCACCGCCGCACTCTCGACCGGTGGCGTCTACCAGACCGCGGACGGCGGCGCCTCGTGGGAGCCGCGCAACCGCGGCATCCGCGCCGACTTCCTGCCCGAGGACCAGCGCTACCCGGAGTTCGGCCAGTGCGTGCACAAGGTGGCCCGGCACCCGAGCCGGCCCGAGCGGCTCTACGCACAGAACCACGGTGGCGTCTATCGCTCCGACGACGAGGGCGGCTCGTGGACGTCCATCGGCGACTCGCTGCCCAGCGACTTCGGCTTCCCCCTCGTGGTGCATCCGCACCGGCCGGACACCATCTGGGTGTTCCCGCTCGGCGGCGGCGACGGCCGCTACCCGCCGGACGCCCGCGCCCGCGTGTGGCGCAGCGACGACGCGGGGGAGTCCTGGACGCCGTACGACCGCGGCCTGCCGGACCCGTTCTACGTCGGTGTGCTGCGCGACGCGATGTGCGCCGACTCCCACGACCCGGCAGGCGTCTACCTCGGCGCGCGCAACGGCTCGGTGTGGGCCTCCGCGGACGACGGGGTGACGTGGCGACAGATCGTCGCCAACCTGCCGGACGTGATGACCGTCAAGGTCGGGGTGGTGGAGTAGTCGAAGGTCACGTCGGTGCGGCTGAGATATCGGGTCGGCGACGCGGGGTCCGCCACTAACCTGGGTGCATGACCGACGCCCCCGACATCAAGCCCCGCTCGCGCGACGTCACCGACGGCCTGGAGCGGGCCGCCGCCCGTGGCATGCTCCGGGCGGTCGGCATGGGTGACGAGGACTTCGCCAAGCCGCAGGTCGGTGTGGCGTCCAGCTGGAACGAGATCACCCCCTGCAACCTCTCGCTGGACCGGCTGGCGAAGGCGGTGAAGAACGGCGTCCACGCGGGCGGCGGCTACCCGCTGGAGTTCGGGACGATCTCGGTCTCCGACGGCATCTCCATGGGGCACGAGGGGATGCACTTCTCGCTGGTCTCGCGTGAGGTGATCGCCGACTCCGTCGAGGTGGTGATGCAGGCCGAGCGCCTGGACGGCTCGGTGCTGCTGGCGGGCTGCGACAAGTCGCTGCCCGGGATGATGATGGCCGCGGCCCGGCTCGACCTGGCCAGCGTCTTCCTCTACGCCGGGTCGATCATGCCCGGCAACGTCGACGGCCGCGACGTGACGATCATCGACGCCTTCGAGGCGGTCGGCGCCTGCCTCGCCGGCAAGATCAGCCGCGAGGAGGTCGACCGCATCGAGCGCGCCATCTGTCCCGGCGAGGGCGCGTGCGGCGGCATGTACACCGCCAACACGATGGCCGCCGTCGGCGAGGCGCTCGGCATGTCGCTGCCCGGCTCGGCGGCACCGCCGGCGGTCGACCGCCGGCGCGACGGCTTCGCCCCCCGGTCCGGCGC